>NZ_KE148471.1:0-354 GCF_000410615.1 Novosphingobium sp. B-7
GCGGCGCGGCCCAGGCGTCGGGCGCCACGCGGCCAAGCAGATCGGCCAACTGCCGGAACTGCACCCGCATGCCCGCCGGCCCGGCGGCGCGGGTGCGCAGCACGGTTTCCAGCCGATCGTCCACCACCAGGGCGGCGCCAGCCGTTGCGGCATGCGCAGGCGTCAGGGAAGGATCAAGATCGGCAGGCATCGCTCTGGCGCCAAGGCATCCTGTTGTGCGGTCTTCTGCCATGGGGCAATGCCTGGCGAGAGGCAAGCCGGTTACGGACCGTTTCGGAACTCATCCTTGTGCCTTTATCGGTCAGGTTTTTAAGAAAGTGTGGCGAACCCGCTCGCCATGCGGTGAATGGTGAT
>NZ_KE148471.1:379-4138 GCF_000410615.1 Novosphingobium sp. B-7
CCACACTATGCACCGGCTTTGGTGATGGTGCGTTGCATTGCAGGACAATTGCGATATGAGCTAATAATATTAGCTTCACTGCCAGCGGTGACGCACAATCTTGCGGGTCGAGCGGCTAAAGAACACGAACATGGCGACATTGGACGGAATTGACAGGCGGCTGCTGGCCGAGCTTCAGGATGAGGGCCGCGTAACCAACGTGGAACTGGCCCAGCGCGTGGGCCTTACGGCGCCGCCCTGCCTGCGCCGCGTGCGTGCGCTGGAAGAGGCCGGCGTGATCCGCGGCTATCACGCCGATCTCGATCCGGCCAAGCTGGGTTTCGCGATCACGGTCTTTGCCCTCGTCAGCCTGAAAAGCCAGGCCGAGGAATCGCTGCGCCAGTTCGACGAGCACATGCGCACGCTGCCCGAAGTGCGCGAATGCCACATGCTCAATGGCGAGATCGACTTCATCCTCAAGATCGTCAGCCGCGATCTGCAAAGCTTCCAGGAATTCCTGACCAGCAAGCTGACGCCCGCGCCCAACGTGGCCAGCGTCAAGACCTCGCTCACCATCCGCACCGCCAAGCAGGTGCCGGGCGTTCCATTCACCGAGTGAAGCGGGCCTAAACTCCCCATCTCGTTAGAGGAGGGGAGAATGGTGGCGGGCGCCCTTTAGGGCAGGGAGCCGCCGCGCGGGTTACTGCGCGGCCTTGGCCTGCTTGTGGTGGCGGATCACTTCCTCGATTACGAAGCGCAGGAATTTTTCGGAAAATTCCGGATCGAGCCGGGCATCCTCGGCCAGCTTGCGCAGGCGCGCGATCTGGCGCTCCTCTCGGCCGGGATCGCTGGCGGGCAAGGCTTTTTCGGCCTTGTAGGCACCCACGGCCTGGGTGATGCGAAAGCGTTCGGCCAGGATGTGGATCATCGCGGCATCGATGTTGTCGATGCTCTGGCGATAGCCGGCCAGAACCGGATCGGTGCCTTCGGCGGATGCGCTCATGTGCTTTCGGGCCTTTGTCAGTGGGGTATGCAAAAGTGTCGCTCTGCCGCTACCGTGCAACTTGCGACTTGCCAAGCCGTGCACCACGCGCCAAGCGGGCAGCAATGACTGCTACCCTCCATACGCTCCCCCGCAAGGCCGAACCCTCGCTGGCGCCGCTGATGGCGCTGGTGGCCGACGGCATGAACAGCGTCAACGCCGTGATTCTCGATCGCATGCAATCGCGTATCCCGTTGATCCCGGCGCTGGCCGGCCATCTCATCGCCGGCGGTGGCAAGCGCATGCGCCCCATGCTCACGCTCGCCGGGGCGGCGCTGCTGGGTTATGGCGGCAGCCGCCATTTCAAGCTGGCGGCTGCGGTGGAGTTCATCCACACTGCCACCCTGCTGCACGACGACGTGGTCGATGGATCGGACATGCGCCGCGGCAAGAAGGCCGCCAACATCATCTATGGCAATCCGGCCACGGTGCTGGTGGGCGATTTCCTGTTCTCGCGCAGCTTTGAACTGATGGTCGAGGACGGCTCGATCAAGGTGCTGCGCATCCTGTCGGGCGCATCGGCCGTGATTGCCGAGGGCGAGGTTGACCAGCTGGTGGCGCAGCGCCAGGTGGAAACCAGCGAAGAACGCTATCTCTCGATCATCAACGCCAAGACCGCGGCCCTGTTCGCCGCTGCCTGCCGCATTGCCGCCGTGGTGGCCGAGCGGGACGAGGCGGACGAACTGGCGCTTGACGCCTATGGCCGCAACCTGGGCATCGCGTTCCAGCTGGCGGACGATGCGATCGACTATGATTCCGACGCTTCGGAAATGGGCAAGGACCAGGGCGACGATTTCCGCGAGGGGAAGATGACGCTGCCGGTGATCCTGGCCTATGCGCGTGGCAACGAGGAAGAGCGCGGGTTCTGGCGCGATGCCATCGCCGGCAATCGCAACAGCGACGCTGATCTGGCCCATGCCATCACCTTGATTCGCAAGCATGATGCCGTAAATGCCACGCGCGAGCGGGCGCGCCATTATGCCCAGCGCGCGATCGATGCCATTGCCGGCTTCCCCGCCAGCGCGGCCAAGGCGGCGATGGGCGAAGCGGCCGAATTTGCGGTGGCGCGGCGGTATTGATCAGGGCGTGACGAAGCCTGGTGCTGCGCCGCTTCAGCGGAATACGTGCACCAGCCCTTCGATCACCGATGAGCCGGCCAGCGGGCCGATCAGCATCATCACCAGGTTGATCGCCACGAGCACCACCACGATGCGCTGCCGACGCGGGGTGAGCCTGGGCGCCGGTTTGGGCTGTCGGTTGGGTGGGGCTGGCGGCCACGGATCTTTCAGGTCAAGAAACATGGGTCCTCTCGGGGCAGGCCGTGCCGCGATCGGGCACCGTTGCCCATTGTGGTATCATGGATCTGACCGCGTCGCACCGGCCCTCATGGGAAGTTTGGCCCGATTCGGCGCTACTGGCTTGTTTCCCAACGCATAAAGGCATGGCTCATGACTGCGACCCCGTTCCGTCCCGTCCTCTATCTCAAGCGTTCGTGCCCGTTCTGCCTCAAGGCGGTCGCCTTCCTGGCCGAGGCCGGGCAGCTCGACAGCGTGGACCTGCGGGCCTTCTGGCCCGGTGGCGAGGACGAAGCGCCGATCCGTGCGGCTCTGGCGCCGCATCTCGACAAGGTGACCTTTCCCACGCTGGAAGTGGAGCCGGGCCGCTTCATCGCCGATTCCGATGCCATCGTCGCGCTCTATGCGCAAAAGGTCGGGCTCGATCCCGCGACGGCGCCGTTCTATCAATATGTCATGGCCGGGCCAAGGCGATAAGGGCAGGCGGGTGACCGATCTGCCCATCCACGCCGTCTTGCCGGATCTGCTGGCTGCCCTGGCCGCCAGCCCCAATGCGGTGCTCATCGCGCCGCCGGGCGCGGGCAAGACGACCACGGTGGCCACGGCCTTGCTGGGCGAGGCATGGTGCACCGGCACGGTTATCCTGCTGTCCCCCCGCCGCGTGGCGGCGCGCGCTGCGGCCGAGCGCATGGCCGACCTGCTGGGCGAGGCGCCGGGCGAGACGGTCGGCTATCTCACCCGGCTCGACAGCAAGCGATCGGCGCGCACCCGCGTGCTGGTGATGACCGAGGCGATCTTTGTCGCCACGATCCTGGCTGATCCCGAACTGACCGGCGTTTCGGCCGTGCTGTTTGACGAAGCGCACGAACGGCATCTCGATTCAGACCTCGGCCTGGCCTTGGCCCTGGAGGCGCAAGTCGTGCTGCGCGAGGATCTGCGGGTGGTGGTGATGTCGGCCACGCTCGATGGCATGCGCTTTGCCGGACTGATGGGCGCGGATGCGAACGGCCAGGCGGCGGTGATCGAAAGCGCCGGCAAGGCCCATCCCTTGCGCGTTCGCTGGCTGGGCAGCAGTCCGCAGTTACGCACCGAGCAGGCGGTGGCCAATGCCATTGCCCTGGCCTGGGGCGAAGAGACAGGCGACATTCTGGCGTTCCTGCCCGGCGTGCGCGACATCGATCGCACGGCCGAAATCCTCGCACAGCGCCTGCCCCACGCGCTGGTGCTGCCGCTCCACGGGCAGGTCGATCCGGCAGGTCAGCGCGCCGCGATCCGCCGCGATCGCGAGGGTCGGCGCCGGATCGTCCTGGCGACAGCGATTGCCGAAACCTCGTTGACGCTGGATGGCGTGGCGGTGGTGGTCGATGCCGGGCTTTCGCGCCGGGCAGAATTTGACAAGGTGGCAGGGGTGACCCGCCTGGTCACCACCCGCGCCAGCCAGGC
>NZ_KE148472.1:0-362 GCF_000410615.1 Novosphingobium sp. B-7
GCCTTGCCGGCACGCGGCGCGGCACGGTCCAGTTTGCCGACGGCGCCGTTGCCTTGGTCGATGGCCTGACGCCCGACCTACCCGAGGGGGCGAGCGGCGTGTTCCGCGTGACTCGCGCCGCCATTGCCGAAAAGGGCCGCACCAAGCTGCCGATGGCCCGCCCGGCTGCCCCGGGCGAAGAGGCCTGCCTTGCCCCTACCCTGGCGCAGCAACTGGCAGCCACCGGCCAACCCGTGCGCCTGGTCCACGCCACCGATCCCGCGCTCGACCAGGCCGGCTGGGATGACCTGATGGACGAGGCGATGAGCGGCGAGATCGCCTTCCCGCGCGGCGCCCTGTGCATCAGCCCGACCCCGGCGATG
>NZ_KE148472.1:455-9927 GCF_000410615.1 Novosphingobium sp. B-7
CGGGTCGATCGGCATCGATTTCCCCACGCTGGGTGAAAAGCGCGATCGCCAGGCAGTGGATGCGGCACTGGCACAGGAACTGGCAGTCCGTGGCGCGCAGACCGGTTGGCGTGGTGAGCGCACGGCGATGAACGGCTATGGCTTCGTCCAGCTGGTCAGCCGACTGGAGCGCCCGTCGCTGCCCGCGCTGTTTGCCCGCCACCCTTTGGGCGCAGCGGCACGGCAGTTGCTGCGCCGCGCGGAAAAGGTGCGCGATCCGGGCGCCCTGCTGCTGACCTGCCACCCCGCCCTGGCGCGTGCCGTGCTGCCCGCCTGGCAAGACGAACTGGCCCGCCGCACCGGCCGCCTGCTGCACTGGTCCCTCGACGAAACCCTTGCGCCCACCGCCGGATTTGCCCAGGCGATCACCCCATGACCACACCTCCCAAGCGCTGCCCCATCTGCGGCAAACCGCGCAGCGATGCGCATAAGCCATTCTGCTCTGCCCGCTGCCGCGACCGCGACCTGATGCGCTGGCTCGAAGACGGCTATGCCCTGCCCGGCCCGCCCGCCGACGCCGAAGAGGAAGGCCCGGATTGAAGCACGGCCAGCCCGGGCCCAAAAAACCGATTGTGGAAAAATAGATGCAATTGAGGGCTGGACAACCTTCGGCCACCTCGCCATAGGGCGCTTCACCAAACGCAAGGCGCCGGCCAAACGGCCCGCCAGCGCGGCAAGCCCGGGTAGCTCAGTTGGTAGAGCACGTGACTGAAAATCACGGTGTCGGCGGTTCGATTCCGTCCCCGGGCACCATTGCCCTTTCCAGACCCATCCGCTGACATCCATAAGCGTCCGAAAAACCCTAGTGTTTTCAGCGTTCATGGCACTTTCCGCGTCCTGCATCGTCCATTGACGTTGCCCCAAAGCCGGATGCTTTGTGTGGTAGGATTGTGGGAAGCGCCCATATGTCGAGCTCACAGCGACTTACGGCGTTAAAAATCAGCCATTTGACCCAGCCCGGCCTCTACGGCGACGGCAAAGGCCTGATGTTGCTGGTTCAGGCCTCGGGCCACAAATCCTGGGTGCTTCGCCTCACCTCCAACGGCAAGCGTCGCGATTTCGGACTGGGCGGTTATCCCGGCACCAGTGCTCCAGCCACGTTGACCTCGGGGAGGTGCGCCAGAATGGCATCGAATTCGGGACGGTCCAGCCAGTCCGGGCTGACGGCCAGATGACGCAGGGTGTGATCGGGATCGATGATGACGATCGCCGGCTGGGTCATTTCATAGCTTTGGATACCCAGCGTGGCGCCAATCCAAGGGGTGCCAGGCGCGACCGAGGGCTGGTCTTCGGGAAAGAACGTGATGCCCAGTTGCCGCGCCAGGGCATACTCTGGGTCGGCCAGCGTGGCATAGCGAAGCCATGCCGCTCGGTCGGACCAGGGTCGACCGGGTTCTGTGAACTGACGGCATAGAGCGTAATGCCAGTCGCCTGTAATGCCGGCCACAGCGTGGCATCGTAATAGGGCAGCGCCAAAAACTAGGGGCTACTCATTTCTCACCTTGGGAATCCCAAAAATTATTTTTCTGCCAACGTATTGCTAGGCGGCGTGGGCAAATTCCACAACGCCACGGCTGGAGGCAAAAACCGCCAGTTTAAGGAGGCGAGGAAGCGGAATATCGGGAATATTGCGCGACAAGCCGACGCGGAAATGGCGGTTTTTGCCTCCAGCCCGGCAGGGGTTGCGTAATTTGTCCAAGCCGCCCCAAGCTAATCGACTATCAGCGCAGCATGCGAAACCGGATCACCTGCCCCCCGCCCCGCGCCAGATCAAGCGCAAGGGTGTCTCGCGCCGTAACCGTTTGCCGGCGGATCGCGATCTTTTCAGGTGCGGTGCGCCAGTCCGCGCCCGGGCCATCAGCATAGATCGTCGCTTCATACCGCGCGCCGGCGGCGAGGAAATCGAGTAGGACGGTCAGCCTGCGGGCGGTATCATTGGTGATCGCGCCCAGATACCAATCCGGGCTGTGCCGATCGCGCCGGGCAATGACCGCGTATTCGCCAATCGCGCCCTGCAGCGTGCGGCTTTCCTCCCAATCGGTCGGCACATCGTGGATAAAGCGAAAGGCATCGGCGTGCTCGTCATAATGCTCGGGCAGGTCAACCGCCATCTGCACAGGACTATACAACACGACATAGAGCGCCAGCTGGTTGGCCAGTGTGGCCGGCACGCGGTTGTCAGGCCGGTTGGCGCGATAATCGAAATGGACCACGCCGGGCGTGTAATCGAACGGGCCAGACAGCAGCCGCGTGAACGGCAGGATGGTGGTATGGTCGGGTGCATTGCCGCCATCGGGGCTGCCGCCGTTATACTCCTGCCCCCGCGCGCCTTCGCGGCTCATCAGATTGGGCCAGGTGCGGCGCAGACCGGTATCCTTGACCGGTTCATGCGGGAAGATGGCGATATGATGCCGTGCCGCTGCGGCGACGACCGTTTGCAGGCTCTGCACCGCGTATTGGCTGTCGGGCCATTCGGTCTGGTCGAGTCGCGTGCCGACATAGCCCAGCTTGATCGCACGCACGCCATAGCGATCGTAGTAATCGAGCGCGGGCTCAAGCTGGCTGAGATAGTCCTTCACCTGAGCGCCGGTTTCGTGATGGCCGATCAGGTCCACCCCCTTGGCGCGGGCATAGGCGGATACTTCGCCCATATCGAAAGCCGGTTGGGCACGGTCGAACACGAAACGGGAATGGCCGTTCTTCCACCATTCGGGCACGTCCCAGCCTACGTTCCAGCCTTCGACCAGCACGCTGGCAATGCCATGCTGCGCCGCCCAATCGATATAGGATTTGGCCCGCGCGGTGGTGGCCCCCAGCTTCGGCCCCGGCTCCCAGGTCAACAACCCGGTATGCATGGCCCAGAAGATGCCGATGTATTTTTCAGGCTTCACCCAGGATACGTCACCCAGGCGATTGGGCTCGTTGAGATTGAGGACAATCGTCGAATCCGCCAGATGCGCTGCGTCGGGCGCCACCATCACCACCCGCCACGGGGTTACCGCTCCACCATGCGTCCGCGCCCGATCGCCATTGGACCAGGGCGAGAGATCGGCCTTGAGAGTGCGGCTGTTTTCATCTGGCATCCGCAGGTTCATCGACGGGAAATCGACCAACGCCGCCTCGTGCACCGCCAGGGCAACGCCATCGCCTTCGAGGGTCAGCGGCGTCTGCGCGGTCTGGATCGCGGACAGCGCCGAGCGACTGTATTCGTACTCGCTGTATTTCTCGCGATAGGCCGGGATCGACCAGGCGCGGTAATTCTGCGCGAAGTGGAACTCGGTCTCCTCGTCGCTGATCACCAGCGGCTGCTGCGCCGAGCCGGGCAGGGTATAGCGGACACCGAAGCCATCATCGAACACGCGGATCTCGACGCCCAGCTTGCGGCCATCTGGCGCGGCAAGCGTGGCAACCAGGCCGCGATAGTGCTCACGCATCTGCCGGCGTTCGCCCCATGGCTGGGTCCAAGGCCGGTCGAGTTCGGTCGCCCGGCTCGCCACCAGCGCGAGGTCATGATCGATCGGCGCGGCATCCTTGAACCGGAAGCCGAGCCGCGAACGATCGAGGATCGGCTTGCCGTTATACCGCGCACGGTACACCGCCTCGCCATGGTCGACCGCCAGATCAACCACAATCCGGCCATCGGGCGAGGTGACCGTCTGCCACTCCTCCCCCAGGGCAGGAGTGGCCACGACCAGCGCCGCGATCCCGGCGATCATGCCAAGCCGCTGTTCCATCAGAAGTTATACGTCAGGCTGGCGCGAACGCGGCGGCCAAAGATCGGGCGACCCTGGAACGCGGTTTCCTGTACCCCGACGATCGAGCCGGCACGCGGATTGCCCTCGGTCAAGCCAACCGTGTTGAACAGGTTGGTCGCCACCACCTGGGCCTGAAGCGCGTCGGTGATCTTCCAGTTCGCACCCAGCCGCACCTCGGTGTAGTGCGGCAGGACGATGGTGTTGGCCACGTCGACATAACGCTTGCCGGTATAGGCCGCCTCGCCAAAGATGTTCACCCGGTCGCGCAGCAGATGCAGCGTTGGCCGGATCGAGAACTGTACCTCTGGCTGGCGCACGATCTGGTTGCCGCTGAAATCGAACGGGCCGTTCGCGTCCTGTCCGGCAAAGCTGGTATAGGTGATCTTCTGGTAATTGCCGCTGGCTGCCACTTCGAAGAAATCGGCCGGGCGCAGCGAAAGTTCGACCTCGATACCGCGCGATTCCGCCGCCGCCTTCTGGTTGATGGTCTGCGCCTGCCCGTTTGGCCCGGCAACGGTTGTCTGGAAGGCGACGTTGGGAAACCGGTTATAGAACAGGGTGACAAAGGCCGAGAACGGCCGCGTTGCATATTTCACGCCGCCTTCGACCAGGTCGATGCGGTTTTCCACCGGCACGCCGCCAAACCACTGAACGAACTCCGGCGTCACGCGGAAGCTGCGGCTATAGCGGGCAAAGGCCGCAACACGCTTGCTGAACTCGTAATTGGCGCCGGCAGAAAAGGCCCATTGCCCGGTCTTGAACCGATATTGCGTATTGGCCCCGGTGAAGACCAGCACGTTGTCATCGGCAATGGTCGAGAGATCGCCCAGATTGGCGCTGGTGGTCTGCGCGATCGTGCCTTCCTTGGCGACATGGTGATACCGCGCGCCCAGATCGATGCGCAGCTTATCGGTTACCTGCCAGGCATCGGTCAGGTACAGCGCATTGACCGTCACATCATCATGGAAACGCTGCAAATTGCTGTGCAGATTGAGCAGCCCGTCCTTGGTCAGCGCCACGGTTTGCTGCCCCGCGGCGTTCAGCCCGACCACATCGAAATAGCGCGGACGGTTGACGCCTTCGACTAGGATATCGTTCCAATTCCAGTTTTGCGTCTGGTTGAAATGGCTGAAGTAATAGCCAGCGGTCAGGGTATGCTGGCCCATGCCGGTGTAGAGCTTTTTGGTGATAGTCAGATCGTTGATCACGTTCTTGACGTTCACCACGGTGTTGAAAATGCTCTCGGTCAGGGCAAGCTGATTGCCCAGTGCCGATGCGGCCACCGTCTGGCCAGTGCTGGCATCGCGATAGACGGCCGATACGGTGTCAGGCCGCGCGGCCTGCAAGCGGGTCAGCGCGTTCGCCAGAAAGCCCTGGCTGGTGGCGACGCCGGAACTGAACAGTCCGTTGAAATCAACCGTGCCGGATGTGTAGCGCGCGCGGTCGTTGATCTCCCAGCCATCGCCCAGCGGCTTGTTGAAGATGGCAGTAAAGGTGTCGGTGTTGGTATGGATGCCTTGGGTGAGATCGACATTCTTGTCGAACGCGCCGTTGCCATCAGGCACGGTAAGCCGGCCAAAGGCATTGTTGACCAGCGTTCCCGTGCCGGCATCAAGGCCCGGCAGGCCCTGGCTGGGGCTGGCCAGCGGAATGGCGGTGTAGAAGATGTTCTTGTCGTTGAGCTTGCGATAGCTGACGAACAGCGAGCCGCTATCGACAAAGTCATACTGCAGGCCAACGCGGAACTGGCCCCCCTTGTTGCCGGTAAAGCCGGGGTCCCTGAGGCCATTGTCCTCGCGATAGAAGCCGCCGATCGCAAACGACAGGCGATCGGTCAGCGGGCCCGAGACATTGGCATCGAGACGGTAATGATCCCAATCGCCGATCTCGCTCTTGACCATGCCCTGGAATGTGCGGGTCGGGCGCTTGGTCAATACGTTGACCACGCCGCCCGGGGCATTCGACGCGGTGATCGAGGCCGAGCCGCCGCGCACGATCTGGAGCGAGTCGATCGTGGCATCGACGCGGAAGAACTCGTCGGCATTAGTGAAGGCCCCTGCCCCTTCCTCCCACACCGGCAGGCCATCTTCGAGCAGCGGCAGATAGCGATAGTTGTCGGCCGGCAGACCGCGCGAATAGACGTTGTTGCCAACTTCCCCGCCCGAGCTTTCGACATAGATACCCGGCGTCGAGGCGATAAGATCGGCAATGCCGAGCGACGCCTTCTGCGCGATCGCCTGCGGATCGATGGTGGTGATGGCGTACGATGTTTCGAACTTGCGGGTGCCCGTGCGCGTACCGGTCACGATGATCTCGTTGAGACCAAGGTCGCTGCCCTGTGCCGCGCCGGCGGCGGGCGCGTCGGCCGCAGCGGCAGACTGGGTAGCCGAAGACTGAGTTGGTAAAGACGGGGCGGATTGCGCCAGCGCGGGGGTCATCGGCCCCATCCACGCAACCGAAGCCATCAATGCCAAACGACATGCACGCATGATAATCCCCTCCTAGACGCCTCTGCTGGGCGGCACACCTGATGCGAGGGAAAGTGACCCGACTTGCAAACTTATGCAAATATTTTCTGCAAACGATTGCATTTTACATGGCGAGACACACACGATCTGATTTTATTATAATTTTTCCAGCATCTTACACATGAACATCATCATTATTTTGCATAAACGACAGATGCTCAGCGCCCACAGGATTCCCGAATCATCAGGTTCGTCGGCAACCGCTCCGACTTGGCGCGATGGCCGTCGATAATGCGCAGCAGCTTGGCCACCAGCAGATTACCGGCCTTGATCACATCCTGCCGGATGGTGGTGAGCCCCGGCGTCGACAGCGCGGCTGCGTCGATATCGTCATAGCCGATCACCGCCACATCATCGGGCACGCGGATGCCCCGCTGTCGCAGCGTCTGGATCGCGCCAAGCGCCACCAGGTCAGATGCGGCAACGATCGCATCGAATGCGATGCCCCGCTCGAGCAGATTGTCCACCGCCTCTGCCCCTTCGAACTGCCCGGCCGTCGGCGTCTGCACCATGTCGGGATCAAACGGCACATCGTGCGCAACCAGTGCCGCGCGATAGCCGTCGAGCCGGATCGCGATCTGCGAAAACGGCGTGCGGGCGGCTGGAATGGGGGGCATCGCACCGATAAAGGCGATGCGCCGCCGCCCTTTGCGCAACAGATGCGCCGTGGCCTGAAAACCGCCCTCATGATTGTCGCTGCCGATCGAGCAATAGCTTTGCCCCGCCACTTCCACGCCCCAGGCCACGAGCGGCTTGCCCATGGTGGCATAGCGATTGAGCGTATCGTGAAACTGCGACTGGCCCAAGAAGATCGTTCCGGCATAGGCGCTCTGGTCCAAAAACTGCGCCAGCGTGGCATCGTCATAGGGTGTTTGCCACACGATCGAGACATCGCGCCGCCGCTCGCGCAGCGCAGTGCCAACCCCGCCGATCAGCGCCAGTTCGAACGGGTTGGCCAACTGGCTGCCGTGTGCGGTTGCCACCGGCACGACCAGGCAGATCTGCTCTGACAGCGATGTTTGATGCCGGCGCACCCGCTGCGGCACGTGAACATAGCCCAGCCGGTCAGCGGTGCTCAGCACGCGCTCGCGCGTCCCTTCGCTGATCGCGCTGTGCCCGGTCAGCACGCGGGATACGGTCGCCACCGATACACCTGCTTCTGCGGCAACACCGCCCAGCGTTGGCCCGCTGCGCTTTACCCGCGCCATGATCTGCCTAGCGTTTGCATTAACTTGCATTACGCCACGGCAACGCGCTCGTCCATGCCTGACAGACACAGGCTCAGCAGTGCACCGGCCGCCATCAGCCCTCCGGCCAGGGGCAGCACCGGCCAGGCCATTCCGCCGAGCAGATGCGCGATGACCCAGCCCATGCTCACACCGGCAAACAATTGCGGCACCACGATGAAAATGTTCATCACCCCGATGAACATGCCCGCCGTCGCACTCGATACCGCCCGCCCAGCCAGCACGAACGGCGCGCTGAGGATCGAGGCATAGGCGATGCCGATCAGGACCGCGCAACCGATCAGCCCGGCAGGATGGGCGAGCAACGCCAAACCACTCAGCCCCGCTGCTCCCAGCGCCAGCACCGCGGCATGCACACGGGTGACGCCAAAGCGGCGGAACAGCCTGGGCAGCAGGAAGGCAAACACCCCGGCAACGCCGTTGTAAGTGCCGAACAGCACGCCCACGAAGTCTGCCCCTTTGCCATAGGCCGCGTCGAATGGCGACGTGGCACCATAAAGCTGCGCGGCGACTACCGGCGTGGCATAGACCCACAACAGATAGAGCCCGAACCAGCTGAAAAACTGGATCACCGCCACGGGCCGCAGCGCATGCCACAGCGCGGCGACTTCCGCTTTGCGGCCCATCGCGGCCCTCGCTTTGTCATCCCCCGCGCCACGGGCCGGGGGTTCCTGCACCCGCGCCACGGTCCAGCCCACCGACAGCGCCACGGCGCAGCGGCAACGAATGCAACGCGGATCGAGGGTGCGGTCTGGCCCGGCAGCGCAACATTGGACCAGCCGCCCCAGGCCAGCAGGATCGGTGCGCAGGCGCCCGCCAGCGCGCCCAGCCCGATGAAAACGGTCTGCATCGCATAGCCGCGCGCGTGTTCGTCGGGCGGCAATGTGTCGGCCACCAGCGCGCGATAGGGCGCATGCAGTGCGTTCATCGCCGCTTCGAGCATCCACACCGCCGCCACCGCCACCACCAGCGATGCCGCCAGCTGCAAGGCGGCCAGTGCCGCGATCACCACCAGCGCCGACAGCAGGATGTAGGGCCGCCGCCGCCCGAACCGCGTGGGCGCCCGATCGCTCAGCGCGCCAACTACCGGCTGCACCAGCAACCCGGTCACTGGCCCGGCCAACCACAGGATGGCCAGTTGATCGACCGACGCGCCCAGACCCTGGAAAACCCGGCTCAGGCTGGCGCTCTGGATACCGAACGCGATCTGCAGCCCGAAATACCCGACGCTAAGATCGATTACCCGCCCCCGCATGATCGGCCCCACACTCTGCGATCCGTGACACGATCGCCATCGATATGCCATTGGGCCTATCATAGTGGGCCCAAGCCTTTCAGCTACTGCTATTCGGTGGAAGCGCACAGGGCGGGCAAATCCCGCAGCGCCAGGATCGTGGTGAACACTTGACCTGCATGTAGAGCGCAAGCCGGGCAACGCCGACCTCTGGATTTTGATGCTTTTGCCGCGCGCCGTTTGACTCCCTGAGATGATAGAGGGTGTTGCTCCTGAAGCCCTTGCGCGGGTCCTTTCAGTTCAATTCAACAGCTGGCGCTCGGTGGAAAGCCGAGCAACCGTTCAATCCAGGCCCAGGCTGGCGCTGTCCATCAGGCTGGAGGCGAGTTCGGCACGGGCAGCGGCGTGGCGGTATTGCGCGTCGATCTGGCGCAGTTGTGCGTCGGCGGCGGCTTCCTCGCGCAGGTTCACCGGCAGGAAATCGCTGGCCCCCAAGGCAAAGCGGCGGCGTTCGGCTTCGGCCATGCGGCGGGCGAGGCCTGCCTCGTCGCCGGCCAGCGTGGCCAGGCGCTCGGCTCCGCTGACCTGCACGCGCAGGCTGGCAAGATCGGCGGTGATCTGCTGCTCGGCCAGGCGCAGGCGATGCGTCAGCGCGTCGGCATCGGCCTC
>NZ_KE148473.1:0-200 GCF_000410615.1 Novosphingobium sp. B-7
GCCCAGGCGCAGGCCCAGCGCCAGGCCGATGACGCCGCCCAGCCCGGTCAGCAGCAGGGCAACCAGGGCGCGCGCGGTAAAGCCGAGCGGCGGGGCGGCAGCCGCCACAAGATGGGGCAGCCCGCTGGCAACGACCACGCGCTGCAGCAGTTCGACCGGAACGGCAAAGCTGGCCAAGCCGAACAGCGCGGCAAACCACA
>NZ_KE148473.1:459-687 GCF_000410615.1 Novosphingobium sp. B-7
GCGTTGGCGGCCCAATCGTGCGCGGTTTCCACAAAGCGGCGGGCCACGGCGCGCTGCGCGTCCCATTGCGCGCGGCGGGCGAACAGCGCCACCATGGCCTGGGCCAGCGCGGCCGGATCGTCGGGCGCAAACAGCGTGCCGGTCTGCCCGTCAGCGATCAGTTCGCGATGCCCACCCACGTTGCTCGCCGCCACCAGCTTGCCCTGGGCCATCGCCTCCAGCGGCTTC
>NZ_KE148474.1:0-4441 GCF_000410615.1 Novosphingobium sp. B-7
GAGCCGTGCCGGCCGATCCCTTTGCCACGGGCGCGCAAGTGCGGCTTGATGCGCCGCGCCAGACGATCGCCGGGTTCGGCGGCGCCTTTTCGGAAAAGGGCTGGCAGGCCCTGGCGGCGCTGCCGCAGGCACAGCGCGCCCGCGCGCTGGCGGCGCTGTTTGGCGATGATGGCTGCGCGTTCAACCATTGCCGCACGCCGATCGGCGCCAACGACATTTCGCGCCGGTGGTACAGCTATGATGAAACGCCCGGCGATTACGACATGGCGCATTTTTCCATCGCCAACGATCGCGAGACGCTGATCCCATTCATCCAGGTAGCCCAGGCGCTGCGCCCCGATCTCAAGGTCTGGGCGTCACCCTGGTCACCGCCGACGTGGATGAAGAAAGGCGGCCACTATGCCCAGGCGCCGGCCTGGCCGGGGCAGCCATCCAACGGCATCACCCCGGGGCAACTGGGCCAGGAGGGCTACGATTCCTTCCTCCTCGATGATCGCACACTGGCTGCCTATGCCCGCTATTTTCGCTGCTATGTGGAGGAATATGCCAAGGCCGGCATCCGCATCGACACGGTGATGCCGCAGAACGAATTCAACTCCGCGCAGCCCTTTCCCAGCTGCTGCTGGACGCCAGAAGGGCTGGCGCGATTCATCCCGTTCCTAGCCCAGGAAATGGGCAAGGTGGGCGTGCGCGTATTTTTCGGCACGCTGGAGCGCGGCAATATCGATCTGTTCGACCGTGTCATGGCCCATCCCGATGCCGCCGCCGCGATCAAGGGCATCGGCGTGCAATGGGCGGGCAAGGATGCGCTGCCGGCCTTGCGCGAACGCTATCCCGCGCTGGAGCTGTGGGGATCGGAGCAGGAATGCGGCGTGGGCACCAACGATTGGCGCTATGCCCGCTATGGCTGGCAGACGATCAAACGCTATTTCGAGCATGGCGCCACGGCCTGGACCTATTGGAACATGGTCATGCCCGAAGGCGGGATGAGCGGCTGGGGCTGGCCGCAGAACAGCCTGCTGGTGGTCGATACGCAGGCCGGCACTTTCCGCATGGGCGAGGATTACTGGCTGGTGCGCCATCTTTCCGCGCATGTGCGGCCCGGCGCGCGCATGGTGCCGGTCGACAGCTTCCTGGGCTATGTCGATCAGCTGGCGTTCCGCAATCTCGATGGCACGGTGGTGCTGGTTGCCAGCAATCCCGTGTCGCAGCCCTCGACCGTCACCTATCGCGTCGGGGACAAGGCGCTGGCCTTGCCGATGGAGGCGGATTCGCTCAACACCGTCATCCTGCCGCCAGCGCTGCTGGCCTGAACACCGCCGGGGGAACAAGACGCGATGCGCCAGGAACACGCCGATACCACTGCCACCGGCAAGGCGCATTTTGCCGTGCTCGACGGGCTGCGCGGCACCGCGGCGATGATGGTGGTGCTGTTCCACATCCAGGGCATCACCGTCTTGTGGCAGGGGGACAAGGTGGTGTTGCACCACGCGCCGCTGGCGGTGGATTTCTTCTTTGCGCTGTCGGGCTTTGTCATTGGCTATGCCTATGACGATCGCTGGGGTCGGATGGGCGTGGGCCAGTTCCTGCGCCTGCGCCTGGTGCGGCTGCATCCGTTGGTGATCCTGGGCGTGCTGCTGGGGTTCGCCAGCTATCTCCTCGATCCCCTGGGCGCGCCGGAACAGGCGATTGCACTGTCGCGCGTGGTCGTGGCGCTCGTCATGGGGCTGGCGCTGATTCCTACCTGGCCCTTGCCCAACCGCTGGACCGATACCCACCCGCTCAACGGCCCGTGCTGGAGCCTGTTGCAGGAATACCTGGGCAACCTGGCCTATGCCCTGGTGCTGCGCCACTGGTCCACGCGCGCGCTGGGCGTGCTCGCAGTGATCAGCGGCGTGGGGCTGGCCGCCAGTGGCATCGCGCTGGGGTCGCTGGACCAGGGATCGTACTGGGAAACCCTGTGGATGGCGCCGGTGCGCCTGTGCTTCCCCTTTGTCACCGGGCTGTGGCTCTATCGCATGCGCGCCCGGCTGCCGCGCATCCGGCTGGGCTGGCCGCTGCTTTCGGCGATCATGGTCGGCGCCATGCTCCTGCCGATCTGGCCAGAGGTGGGCGGCATCAAGCTCAACGGCGTTTACGAGGCGGCCTGCGTCATCGTGCTGTTTCCCGCGATCATCGTGCCCGGCTGCCATTCGGCAGCCGGGCCGATCACCGGTTGGCTGGTGCGCGCCTGCGGGCGGCTGTCATACCCGATCTATATCACCCATTTCCCGTTCCTTTACGTGTGGATGAACTATGTCGCCAAGGCCCATCCCACGCCCGAGCGGATGCTGGTGATCGGCCTGGGCCTGGTGCCATTGCTGATGGCGGTGGCCTGGCTTGCCGATGTGGCGTGGGACCGGCCGATCCGTGGCTGGCTGAACCGGCGGCTTCGCGCGCGCCAGCATCAACGTGCGGCATTCAGCGCCACGCCGTGACCTTCATCTGCCGGGCCAATCCGGGTTTACCCGCGTCAATTTGATCGCTACTTAAATTTTGACGGGCGGCGTCTGGCATGGCCAAGACTTTGTCCAAAAATAGGAAAAGTAGGTCAACGCCAGTACCCGCGCGGGTGAGCGCGCACGATCAATCAGACCGGACCGTGCCAGCAGGTGCGAGGCCATGTGGACCAGAAAAAGTGGGAAAACCGTCGATGAACCGAGCCGCCGCCCTGATTGTCGCCCCCTTGCTGGCCCAGCTTTCCACCGCGTCCCTCGCGGCGTCTCCACACCCGTTGGGCGCCGCAGCACCGGCCCGGCAGGCCACACCGCAACAGCCGGTGATCCCGGCCGATGCCGGGCCGGTGCTAACCATTGGCAAGCAGCGCTTTCGCGATCTCAACCGCAACGGCCGGCTTGACCCTTACGAGGATTGGCGCCTGCCGGTGGCGCGGCGCGTGGCCGATCTGGTCGGGCGGATGACCCTGGCGGAAAAGGCCGGGGCGATGATGCACGGCTCGCTGGTCACGCCCGACAGCGCGGTGGGTGCATCCTCGCAAGGCTATGACCGGGTCGCCGCGCAGCAGGCGATCGCGGGCCAGCACATTACCAGCTTCATCACCCGCCTGGCCGTCTCGCCCGAGCGCATGGCGCAGGAAAACAACGCGATCCAGCAACTGGCGGCGCAGACCCGGCTGGGCATCCCGCTGACCATCAGCACCGATCCGCGTCACCATTTCCAGGTGACGGTGGGGGCCAGCGCCGCCACCCAAGGCTATTCGCAATGGCCCGAAACGCTGGGCTTTGCCGCGCTGGGGGATGCCGCCTTGATGCGCCATTTCGGCGATGTGGCGCGCCGCGAATACCGTGCCACCGGCATCCACATGGCGCTTTCCCCCCAGGCAGACCTGTTTACCGACCCGCGCTGGCCGCGTGGCACCGGCACATTCGGGGCCAATGCCGATCTCGCCCGCACCATGGTGGAAGCCTATGTCATCGGCTTCCAGGGCAACGCCCAGATGCTGGCGCGCGATGGCGTGGCCACCGTGGTCAAGCACTGGGTGGGCTATGGCGCCAATCCGCAAGGGTTTGACGGGCACAACTATTACGGGCGCATGGCCGTGCACGACGATGCCACGCTCAAGACGCATATTCGCCCGTTCCTGGGCGCCTTTGCCGCGGGCGTGGCGGGCGTGATGCCCACTTACGATATCATTTCCGGGCCGCATGTTGCCGGCAAGCCGCTTGAGCCGGTGGCCGCGGGCTACAACGCGCAACTGCTCGGCCTCTTGCGCAAGGACTATGGTTTCAAGGGCCTGATCCTGTCGGACTGGGGCATCACCCGCGATTGCAGCCAGGCCTGTCGCGCGCCGACCGCGCCGCAGACGCCCAACGAGATCGCCATGCCCTGGGGCGTGGAAGACCTGACCCCGGCGCAGCGCTATGCCAAGGCCACGCGCGCCGGGATCGACCAGTTCGGCGGCGTGACCGAGCCGGAATGGGTCATCCGCGACGTTCAGGCCGGCACCATTCCGATCGCCCGCGTCAACGCTGCCGTGGCGCGGATCATGACGCTCAAGTTCGTCATGGGCCTGTTCGACAACCCGCTGGTCGATCCGGCCGCCGCGCGCGATGCGGTGACGCCCGCCGCGCTGGCGGAAGGGCGCAAGGCCCAGGCCCAGGCGCAAGTGCTGCTGCGCAACGAAGGCGCCATCCTGCCGCTGGCAGCCGGCACGCGCGTCTATCTCAAAGGCATCGACGCGGCGCAGGCCCGCGCCCATGGCCTGGTGGTGGTGGAGCGCCCACAAGACGCGCAAGTGGCGCTGATGCGGGCGACCACGCCGTTCGAGCGGCTGCACCCCAACAACTTCTTCGGCAGCCGCCAGAACGAGGGCCGCCTCGATTTCCGCCCCGGCAACGCCGATTACGATGCCGTGGCGCAAGTGGCGGCCCCAGGGCCGGGG
>NZ_KE148474.1:4451-5878 GCF_000410615.1 Novosphingobium sp. B-7
TCGCCGTGTTCCTCGATCGCCCGGCGATCCTCACCGAGATCCTGCCCAAGACCCGCGCCGTGCTGGGCAATTTCGGGGTGAGCGACGAGGGCCTGCTGGATGTGGTGACCGGCAAGGAAACCGCGCGCGGGCGCCTGCCGTTCGAACTGCCGCGCACGATGGCGGCGGTGGAACGGCAGAACCCGGCTGTGGGCGATGACAGCGCCGATCCGCTGTTCCCGTTCGGATTTGGCTTGGGCCCGACAAATCCCGGCAATCGGTAATTTTCTATTGAGGCGCAATGGAAAACCGTTCACTTCGTTTCCCGTGCGGCAGGTAGTTGGCGGGGGTGGCACATGCAGAAAATTGCCATCGCATTGCTGCTCGGCTTGGTGTGTGGTTGTACAAAGCAACATAACCCGCCGCCGCGGCCGCCGAGAAACACACTGGATTTATTGTCTCAAGAGGATGCCGAGTTTGTACGGTCGCAGCTGAGGCTAATCGGACCCAACGCTGTAAAGGATTTTGAGTCTCCAGGATATCGAGAGTCCAAGTTGATTTTGCAAAAGCAAATCTTGGACAGTCGATCCTGCGTTGATGAATTTAAGAGAATGTATGCTGTTCGTGAAGTTCAGTCGGCAATTTCGCGTAATGATCTCCGTCTCTTCAAAGTTAGAAGTAACGGGTATGCATTCACTTATTATGTCCCAGGTGCAAACAAATGCAGCTTTAGTTTTGATGGCTCTGACGCTGATCGAATCAGAGATTTATGGAACCCAAGTTTTGGCGATGATCAGCATTATGAGATAATTGATGAATGCGACGCCGCCATGAAAAAATACGCCGCCCAATACAACCAAATCATGTTGGCTATGGCGCCGCAGTCGCTGGAATTATCGTGTGGCGGTTCGAATCATCAAAATTGAGGCTGTAATGTAGGATTTGGTGATCGCTTCCCTATCTGGCAGTGGCACCACCCACGGGCCGATCGCGTGGTGACGCCGGCTGGACCGAGCGAACCGACTGGGCGTCCCGCCATTGGCGGAAAGCCCAGTCGTGTTTTTCATTCCTGCGGCAGGATCAGATACTTGGCGCCCGTCGCGCGGCGGTTGTAGTCGGCCACCACGTCGGCATCGAGCACGCGCGAGAGCGGCACCTGCGCCTTGTAGCTGGAGGCGAACAGCGTGGTCAGGTCCTGGCCGACGCGGGCCGTCATGCGGGCGCGCACCTCTGGCCCCAGGGCTTCCATCGTCGGGCCGAGCAGCCAGCCTGAAACATCCCAGACAAAGCCGATGTCGCGCGGCAGGGTGATCGGCCCGGTATCGAGCATGCCATAGACATAGGCACGCTTCTTCGCGGTGGAGCCATAGCGCGAATAGGCGCCAGCGGCCGCGCGGCCGACCTGTTCCATGGTGGAGAGGATCGTGCCCAGCAGCGGGGCGCCGCCG
>NZ_KE148474.1:5888-8123 GCF_000410615.1 Novosphingobium sp. B-7
CGAACACGGTATCGGCGCCGGTTGCTTCCAGGGCCTGGCGCAGGTCCGCCACGAAATCGGGGCTGGAGCTGTCAACCAGGTGGGCCGCGCCCAAGCCGCGCAGCAGATCGGCCTGTTCGGGCTTGCGCACCACGTTGACCAGCGGCACGCCTTCGGCGGCGCACAGGCGCACCAGCATCTGCCCGAGGTTGGACGCGGCGGCGGTGTGGACGATGCCCTTGCCGCCCACGGCGCGCAGGGTTTCGACAAAGCCCAGCGCGGTCAACGGGTTGACGAAGGCCGCCGCGCCATCCTGTGCGCTCGTGCCTTCGGGCAGGACCATGCAGGCCTCGATCGGAACAACGCGATGGCGGGCATACATGCCACCGGCAAAGGTCGCCACGCGGCGGCCGATCAAGGCCTGCGCGCGCGGGCTGCTGCCGGCAGCGATCACCGTGCCGGCGCCTTCGTTGCCCACTGGCATGACCTCGCCCAGGCGGCCGGACAGCGCGGCCAGGCCAGCCGGCGAGAGCGGCGCTTCCACGCGGCCGGGGGCAAACGTTGCCTGGTCGACGCGGGCAGAGCTGAACAGCAGGCCCAGGTCAGATGGGTTGATCGGCGCGGCCTCCACCGCGATCACCAGTTCGTTCTCGGCCGGTTCGGGCAGGGGCATTTCGGTGAGCGCGGCGATGATCTTGCCGTCTTCGTGCGCCTGGCTGGTCAGGACGAGGGTGGTTTGCGGTTGCATGGCGTTGGTGTTTCCGTTTTGTCAGCGGGCCCTGCTACATGGGATCGGGCAGCGGCGCTTGCAACCGCCGGTCAGCCCAGCTTGCGCAGCGGATCGCGGCCATCCCAATCGCGCGCGGCCTCGCGCATCATGGCGAAAAGCCCAGCGCCGCCTTCCATCAGCTTGACATATTCGATCACGCCACCCGGCCCGGCGCCGGCATCGGCATAGATCACCCCGCCGGTTTCGCCCACCTTGCCTTCGATCAGGATCGTGGCGCCCGCTTGCGCCAGCGCGGCGCGCACCGGTTCCAGGTCATCCACCTCGACACACACATGGTGCAGCCGGTCGGTCACCGCATAGGGGCCGGTATAGATCGACGGCGCATCGTTTTCCGCGCGGATCAGTTCGATCTGCATGTCGCCCCAATAGCCCCAGGCGGCCGAAAAGCGCGCGTCGCTCGGCTCGCCCAGATAGGTCATGTCGGCCAGCGTGATGCCTTCCATCAGGAAGAACGGACCGGCGCCGACCACCCTGGTCCAATAGTCGATCGCCGCATCGAAATCGGCGGGCAGGTAGGCCATCTGGAAGATGGGGCCAAACTGGGTGAGGGGGCCGCGCTGGGACATGGTGTGCTCCGTCAGACTATCAGGCAAACAGGCTCTCGGGCGCTTCGAGCAGGCCCTTGAGCGTGGCGAGGAACGCGGCGGCGGCCGCGCCATCGACGGCGCGATGATCGACCGACAGCGTCAGCGCCAACCGCGTTTCAAAGCCCACGGCGCCGCCCGGCAACTCGCATGGGGTGCGGGCTGCCGCACCCACCGCAAGGATCGCGGCCTGGGGCGGATTGATGATCGCGGCAAACTCTTCCACCCCGAACATCCCCAGGTTGGAGATGGAAAAGGTGCCGCCTTCCATGTCGTCATAGCCCAGCTTGCCGGCCTGCGCCTTGTCGATCAGGGCGCGGGTGGCGGCGGCAATGCCGGGCATGCCCAGGCGATCGGCCTGGCGCACGATCGGCGTGACCAGGCCCTTGGGGCTGGCCACGGCAATGGCGATATCGGCATGGGCAAAGCGGTGCACGCTGTCCCCGTGCACCTGCACGTTGACATCGCCGTGCTGGGCCAGGGTAAGCGCGGTGGCGCGCACCAGGTAATCGTTGATCGAGGCCTTGATGCCCAAGACCAGGTTGGCCGTCTGGCGCAGGGCGAGCAGTTCATCCAGCCGCGCACTGGTGCGCAGGTAGAAATGTGGAATGTCCTGCTTGGCCTGGGTCAGCCGCTGCGCCACCACCTTGCGCACCCGGTCGAACGGCACGACCGTGGGCAGGTTGGGCACGGGCACGAACGGCGCCATGCCGGCCGGCGGGGCAGCAGGGGCAGGCACCAGCGCCAGCACGTCAGCCTTGGAAATACGCCCGCGTGGGCCGGTCCCAGTGATGCCGGCCAGGGCAATACCGTGCCGCGCGGCCAGGCGCCGGGCGAGGGGAGAGGCGAATACCTTGGCCCCATCGGCCAGCTCGTCCTGCG
>NZ_KE148475.1:0-1188 GCF_000410615.1 Novosphingobium sp. B-7
CTGGCCTGCGTGAACTGGCGGTTGGCGCCGCGCGCGCTGATGGCAAAGGCCACGACCAGCCCGGCGAGCGCCGCCACCAGCAGGGCAAACAGCAATGCCGCCACGCGTGCGCGCCAGGCCAGGCGGGTATCGGCCGCGTCATGGCCAGCAGCGGGCGCGGCAACAGAGTGAACCATGCCGCCATCATCGCGGGGGCTGGCGGAAAAGCCAAGCCCCCGCAACGATCGGCACGACGTCGGGCCTGATCAGCCAGCCTTTGCCGATGACGGCGCCGCAGCCATGCTGGTATCGCCCTGCCAGCCGCCGCCCACGGCGCGCAACAGGCGCACTGCTGCCTGCAGGCGCTGGGTATCCACCTCGATCGCCTTTTGCCGTGTGCGCAGCGCCGTGGTCTGGGCGGTGACGACGTCGAGATAGCTGACCGCGCCGCGTTCATAGCGGCGGGTGGCCAATGCCTCGACCGTGCCAGCCTGCTCGGCCGCGCGCGCCTCGGCGCTGGCTTCGTCGCCCAGGTGATGGAGCCGGGACAGGCCGTCTTCCACATCCTGCACCGCGCTCAGCACGTGGCCCCGATAGTCTGCGGTGGCAGCATCCCAATCGGCGCGGGCCTGCATCACGCGGGCGTGGCGACGCCCACCATCGAACAGGGTCATCACCGCCGCCGGGCCAATCGACCAGAACGTGTTGGGCGCGGCGATGATATTGGCCAGCGTGGTATCCTGCAGGCCAACCTGCCCGCCCAGCAACAGCGAGGGGAAGAAGGCCGCGCGGGCAACGCCAATGCGCCGATTGGCGGCATACATCCGCCGTTCGGCGGCAGCGATATCGGGCCGGCGCTGCAAGAGCGTGGAAGGCACGCCCACCGGCACCGCGGGCAGCGCCAGGCTGCGATCGGATGGCGCGATGGCAAAGCCGGTGGCCGGCACGCCCGCCAGCGTCGCCAGCGCATGTTCGGCCAGGGCACGGGCATTGCGGGCATCGGCCAGCGCGGCCTGCGCCTCTGCCAGCTGCGTCGCGGATTGGCCAGTTTCCATGGCATTGGCAATGCCACCGGAAAAGCGCCGCTGCGTCATGTGGTCGGCCCGGGCATAGGCGGCCACGGTGTCGTCGAGCAGCGCGATGATGCGATCCTGCCCGCGCAGCACGGCATAGCCTTCAGCCAGTTCCGCCTGAAGTTGCAGGCGGGTG
>NZ_KE148475.1:1315-6761 GCF_000410615.1 Novosphingobium sp. B-7
GGGTGCTGCCGCGCAGCGGGCGATCAGCCGATTGCCGGTTCTGCGTGACCGTCGCCCCGGCGCCCAGCTGGGGATAGAGATCGGCCCGCGCCTGGCGCAGTAGTGCCGCGGCCTTGTCGTGCCGGGCAACGGCAGCGGCAAGCGAGGGATTGCCGGCGTTGAGCTGATCTTCCAACCCGTTGAGCACGGGATCGCCGAACACGGTCCACCAGGCGGCGGGTGGCGTGGCCGCATCGCCGCTGGCCGGCACCCACGGCCCGGTGCCGGAAAAGGCGGCAGGCAGGCTGACCTGCGGCGGTTTATAGGCCGGGGCGCTGGCGCACCCGGCCAGGGCCATGGCCAGGGCAGCGCCCAGCCCCAGCCGCAGCTTGGCAAGACGCTCAGGCATGCTGGCCGCCCCCACCGTTTGCACCGGCATGGGCGACATGCACCGCTTCGCCGTTGGCGATCGAATCCGGCGGGTTGTCGATGATCTTGGTCCCGGCGGACAGGCCACTGACCACTTCCACCGTCTTGCCCAGATCGCGGCCGAGCGTGATCGACAGCAGCCGCACCCGGCCATCGCTGCCCACCGTGGCCACCTGGGTGCCGGCAGAGCGGAACAGCAGCGCGCTAGACGGGATCATGACCGCCCCTGCGCTGCCCGGCACCTTGAACGCCACCTGGGCAAAGCCGCCTGCGCGCAGCGCGTGGGCGGTATTGTCGGCCAGCAACTGCACTTGCAAGGCGCCGTTCTGCGGATTGATCGCATCCGACGTGCCGACAACCTTGGCGGCAAACGTCTGGCCCGGCAGATCGGGCACGGTCAGGGTCGCTTCCACGCCCGGTTTCATCGCGGCGGCATAGGTCTGCGGCACGCCCACGTAGATGCGGATGCGGCTGACGTCGGCCACGGTAAACATCGGCTGCTGGTTGGTGGCACCAGGCCCCACCAGATCGCCGATGTCGGCAGTGCGTTGGGTCACCACGCCGGCAAAGGGCGCGCGCACCGTGGCATAGCCCTTCATCGCCAGAAGCCGGGCAAGATCTGCCTCGGCCCCGCGCACGGTGGCAACCTGAACCGCCAGGTTGCCGTTGCGCTCGTCGGCTTCCTGCTGCGAAACCGAATGGTCGGTCAACAGGTCGTTCCAGCGCGCTGCCGTGCTGCGCGCCAAGCCCGCGCTGGCCTTGGCCTTGGCCAGCGCAGCGCGGGCGGCCGCGATCTGCTGGTCAAGCTCGGGCGTCTCGATCTGCGCCAGGGGGGTGCCCTGGCCCACGGTGGCGCCGATGTCGCGCGTCCAGGCCTGCATGTAGCCAGGCACGCGGGCAAAGATATGCGCGGTGTTCCACGCCGCCATGGTGCCAGGCAGGCTGAGCGCGCCGCTGGCTGCGGCCGGCGTCACGTCCACCAGGTGAACGGTGGGAATGGCCTGCGCCTCGCTCCAGTTGCGGGTGTCTAGTGCCTCGCCATGGCGGCTGTAGATGCCCACGCCCACGATGACGGCGGCCACCACGCCAGCAACGATGCCGGCGGTCTTGAGCCCGCGCGGCGCGCGCGCTGGGGCGTCTTCCTGGCCCACGACCAGGCTGGTTTCATTCTGCATGGACAAGGTCTCCCTTGATGAAAGTGGGATCATCGGACGGCGGCGGGGTGGGCTGCGACGTGGCGCCGCCCCGGCGTTCCTTGCGATGGACGATGGAGAAGACCACGGGCACGAACACCAGCGTGGCAATGGTGGCGCAGATCAGGCCGCCGATCACGGCGCGGCCGAGCGGGGCGTTCTGTTCGCCCCCCTCGCCCAGGCCGAGCGCCATCGGCGCCATGCCGATGATCATGGCCAGCGCCGTCATCAGCACCGGGCGGAAGCGGGTGGAACCGGCTTCGATCGCGGCCAGGGTGGCATTGCCCAGCACGGCCAGGCGTTCGCGGGCAAAGCTGACCACCAGCACCGAGTTGGCCGTGGCCACGCCCATGCACATGATCGCCCCGGTCAAGGCCGGCACCGATAGCGGCGTGTGCGTGGCAAACAGCGTCCAGGCAATCCCGGCAAGCGCAGCCGGCAGGGCCGAAACGATCACCGCCGGATCGATCCAGCTCTGGAAGTTGACCACGATCAGCAGGTAGATCAGCACGATCGCGCCAACCAGACCCAGGACCAGCCCGGTGAAGGCCGCGTTCATGGTTTCCACCTGGCCCCGGATCTTTACGGTCGAACCCTTGGGCAGGCTGGCGGCCGTATCGTTCAGGATCTTCTGCACGTCGCCCGCCACGGCGCCCAGATCGCGCCCTTGGGTGGTGGCATAGACGTCGAACGCCGGCTGCACCGCATAGTGCGAAATCAGCGCCGCCGTTGGCTCCCGCGTCATGGTGCCCAGGGCACCCAGCAGCTGGACCGAACCGGGCCGGGCCGAACTGACCGGGATGTTGTCGAGCGCGCCGATGCTGTCGGTGCGGTATTGCGGGGTCTGCACCACGATCGGATAGGACACGCCGTTTTTGGGATTGAGCCAGAACGTGGGCGCCACCTGCGCACTGCCGGCAAGATTGACCGAAAGGCTCTTGGTCACGTCGTTTTCGGTCACGCCAAGCCGATCGGCTTGGGCACGATCGATGTCAAAGCGCAGTTCCGGGGCGTTGGTCGCCTGCTGCATGCGCACGTCGGCGATCCCGGCAACATGGTTGATGCGGCCGGCCAGCATCCGCGCATAATCGGCGTTGGCCTTGGTATCCGGCCCGGTCACCATGACGTCGATCGGAGCGGGCGCACCGAAGTTGAGAATCTGGCTGATGATGTCGGCCGGCAGGAACGAGAACGTGGTGCCGGGGAACAAATGCGGCAGATGCTCACGCAAGGCGCGGACATAGCCGTCGGTCGGGTGATGATCTTCGGCCAGGGTCACCAGGATGTCACCATCCTGTGCACCGATGCCGCCGCTGTTGGCATAGGCGGTATTGATGCCCGAAGACGACATGCCGATGTTGTCGACGATCGACACCAGCTCATCGCGAGGCACCGTGGCGCGGATCTGGTCTTCCACCTTGTCGAACAGGGCGGCGGTTTCTTCCAGGCGCGTGCCGACCGGCGCGCGCACATGCAGGCTGATCTGGCCGGAATCGACACTGGGGAAGAAGTTGCGCCCCAGGAACGGCACCAGCACCAACGAGGCCAGCACCACGATCATGAACCCGGGCACAAACCGCCGGCGGCTTTCGAGCGCGGCGCGCAGCACGTCAACGTACCAGGCGCGGATCGCCTCGAATCGCGTTTCAAAGCCATGCTGGAACCGGCGCAGCGGGTGCATGCCCGGCTTCTGCCCGGTCATGGCATCATGGCTGACCATGATATCCACGGCATGCTCAGAACCATGCGCGCGCAGCAGGAAGTTGCTCATGGTCGGCACCAGCGTGCGCGAGAGCACGAAGCTGGCGATCATCGCAAAGACCACCGACTTGGCCATCGGGGCAAACAGGAAGCCGGCCACGCCGGGCAGGAAGAACATCGGCAAGAAGGCGATGCAGATGCACAGCAGCGAGACGAAGGCCGGGCGCACGATCTGCTCGGCCCCGTCCATGATCGCCTCGGCCACGCCCTTGCCCTGTTCGAGGTGCCAATTGATGTTTTCGATGGTGACGGTGGCATCGTCCACGAGGATGCCCACGGCCAGCGCCAGGCCACCCAGCGTCATGATGTTGAGCGTTTCACCGGTCACCGCCAGGCCCGCCACGGCGGCCAGGATCGCCAGCGGGATCGAGGTGGCGATGATCACGGTTGACCGCCACGAGCCCAGGAACAGCAGGATCATCAGGCTGGTCAGGGCCGCCGCCAGCACGCCTTCGCGCACCACGCCCGAAACCGCCGCCTTCACGAACAGCGACTGGTCAGACAGCAGCTGAACCTTGAGACTGTCGGGCAGCGTTTCCTTGAGCTTGGGGAGCAGCGCCTTGACGTCGTTGACGATATCGACGGTCGAGGCCGAGCCGGACTTGAGAATCGTCATCAACACCGCGCGCCCGCCATCGACGCGCACTTCGTTCACCTGCGGCGGCGAACCATCGTGCACATGCGCAACGTCACCGATCGTCACTGTCGTGCCATCGACCGTGCGGATCGGCAGCGCGTTGAGCTGGTCGATTACCTGCGGGCTGTTGTTGAGGCGGATGGAATATTCGAACTCGCCGATCTTGGTGGTGCCGGCGGGCACGATCTGGTTCTGCGCGGCGAGCGCGGCGCCGACGTCTGCGGCAGAGAGATTGTGCTGCAACAGCGCGGCGGGATCGAGGTCGATCTGGATCTGGCGTTCGCGGCCGCCATAGGGCGATGGCACGGCCGCGCCCTGCACCGTGGCCAGGCGCGGGCGAATGCCGTTCTGCCCCAAGTCATAGATCGCCTGTTCGGAAAGCTTGCCCGAAGACAGCGCCATCTGCAGGATCGGCACCGTGGCCGCACTGTAGTTGAGGATCAGCGGCGGCGTGATGCCGGGCGGCATCTGCTTGAGCACGGTTTGCGACACCGAGGTGACCTGCGCGGTCGCCGTGCGGATATCGACGCCGGGACGGAAGAAAATCTTGACCACACCCACGCCGTTCATCGACTGGCTTTCGATATGATCGATATCGTTGACCGTCGAGGTGAGCGAGCGTTCGTAATAATAGACCACCCGGCCGGCCATGTCCTCGGGCGGCAGCCCGCGATATTGCCACACTGCGGCAATCACCGGGATGCGGATATCGGGGAAGATGTCGGTGGGGGTGCGAAGCCAGGCGATCGAACCCGAAAGCACGATCAGGATGGCCAGGACGACGAAGGTATATGGCTTGCTGAGCGCAAGCTTGACCAATTGCAGCATGGCGTTCCCAATGGGTTTGGCCCGCCCGCACCGCCTTCGCACGCGCGAAGCCAGGCGCAGGCAGGCGCCAGAAACGTGGGACGCCGCCAATGGTGCGGCGCCAACCGCCGGCTCCATTGAACCGAGCGGCAGCGCGTTGCCAATGAAATGAATTTCACATTGCCGGAACGTGCCCGGCGCGGATGCGTGCGGCCAGCCCCGGACGCGCGCGATCGGCACGCGCCGGCGCCAGTTCGAGCGCAAACTGGTGCAGGTGGGCAACCGCTGCCACCACGCTCAGGCCCAGGCCCGAACCTGGCACGGCAGGCGATGCCGCGCCGCGATCGAACCGGCGCACCACCGCGTCGACCTGTTCGGCCGGAATCCCCTCGCCTTCGTCCACCACGGCGATCACGGCCTGACCGCCCTCGCGCGTGACAGTGACCATGACGGTGCCGCCCGGCGGGCTGAACTTAATGGCGTTGTCCACCAGGTTGCTCAGCGCCTCGACCATCAGTTGCGCATCACACACCAGCGTGACCGGCGCGAGGCTGCCTGCCAGCAGCGCCACCTCGCGCTCCTCGGCAAGGGGGGCATAGAGATCGATCACCACCGCCACGAGTTCATCGATGCGGGTGGC
>NZ_KE148475.1:6793-9936 GCF_000410615.1 Novosphingobium sp. B-7
GGAAATGCGCAACAGCGCGGCAAAGCGCGCGAGCACGGTGTCGAGATCCTCGATCGCGGCATTGATGCGCTGCCCTTCCGCCTCGGGCAAGTTCGGCGCGCGGGCGGCGCGGTACAGCTGGTTGCGCACGCGGGTGAGCGGGGTGCGCAAATCGTGGGCAATGGCATCGGTCACCGATTTGACCTGCGCCATCGATCGCTCGACCTCGCCGACCATGTGGTTGACCGTATCGGCCAGCAGATCGAGTTCGTCACCGCGCCCCTCGATCGGCATGCGGGCATCGAGGCGCCCGCCGGCGATCGTGCTGGCCACGCGTTGCAGGCGGTCCACCCGCCGCAACGGGCCCAGGCTCAGCGCCAGGCCGGCGCCCAGCAGCAGCGGCACGACCACCAGGCCGCTGGCGAGCAGGATCACCAGCACGTGATCGCGCAGTTCGGTGATCACGGTGGAATCGCGGCCGACCATGATGATGAAGCCGCCGGCGGTTCGCTCAGCCAGGATATGCAGCGGCCCGCGTACGTCCGGCCCATCTTCACGCGCATAAGTGTGCCCCAGCCGCAGCGGCGGACTAGCACCGAGATCGCCCGCCACCCAGCGCCCGCCGGGCGAGATCAGGCCGAAATGCCCCAGCGGATTGGCCCCGGCGCGTGATGAGGCATCGATCGCGGCAGGCAGATCGGCCGGCGGCACCGCCACCAGGCGGGCCATTTCCGCGCGCAGGATCAGATCGACGCGCGTGTCGAGGTTGCCGGCCGTGAGGCTATAGACCATCGCCAGCACCAGCAGCACGGCCAGCACCGCCGCCGCGCCGAACATCACCGCCAGGCGAAACGTGCTGGTCTTGCGGATGGCGGAAAAGCGCGGCCAGGTGGCCCAGGGCCATTCAGCCGGCATCGAAGCGATACCCTTCGCCCTTGACCGTTTCGATCAGCGACGGCTGCCCCGGCAGATCGATCTTCTTGCGCAGGCGGGCGATATGCACGGCGATCAGGTTGGCGCCGGGATCGAAATAATACCCCCACACCCGTTCAAAGATGATCTGCCGCGCCACGGTTTCACCAGCATTGCGCATGAGGAATTCGAGCAGGCGAAATTCCATGTGCAACAGGCGCACCGGCTCGCCAGCCACGCGCACCTCGCGGCGGATCAGGTCCATTTCCACCGGCCCTGCCGTCAGCAGCGCGGTGGATGCGGCCATCTGGCCCTGGCGGCGCAGGAGCACTTCCACGCGCATCGCCATCTCGTCGGGCGCAAACGGCTTGATCAGGTAATCGTCGCCGCCCGCGCGCAGCCCGGCAATCCGCTCGTCGACATCGCCCAGCGCGCTGATCATCAGCACTGGCAATGTTAGCCCGGCCGCGCGCAGGCGGGCGACAACGGACAGCCCATCGAGCCCGGGCAGCATGCGATCGAGCGTGATTGCGTCGAACGGTTCGCGCAGGGCCAGTTCCACCCCGCTGTCGCCGTCGTTCGCCGCGCGCACCTCGTGCCCGTGGCCGCGCAATTCGGCCACGATTTCGCCGGCCGTGTCGGGATCGTCCTCGATAACCAGAATGCGTGCCATGGCAGGGTGCTTTAGCCGCGAACGCGGGCGCTGGCCAGCACGCACGGCCAAGGCTATGGGCGCGCCATGACCCAAGCCCCGGATGCCCCTGCCGACAGCACTGCGCCCACCCCGTACGACCTGCTGGGCGGGGAAGCCATGGTGCGGGCCTTCTGTGCCCGCTTCTATCACCTGATGGACAGCCTGCCCGGCGCTGCAGCCTGCCGCGCGGTGCATCCGGCATCCCTCGAACGCGCGGAACAGCGGCTGTATGAATATCTGACCGGGTGGCTCGGCGGACCGCCGCTCTATACCAGCCAATATGGCCATCCACGCCTGCGCATGCGCCACATGGGTGCCTCCATCGGTGACGAAGAGATAAAGGGCTGGCTGCTGTGCTTTCACCAGGCCTGGGCCGAACACGTTCCGCCTTCCCCGCTTTCCAGCACGATCGTGGAACGGGTGGAAGGGCTGGCCTGGCACATGGCCAACCGCGCCTAACCATCCTGGCGAAAATGCCGGGCAATTGTAAAATCGCTCGCCAAAATCTGTGTGCAGTGCAATAATCAACGAATTGCACGTTGATTTTGGATTCGCCTAAACCACGGCACTGTCGCATCTTTTTGCATTGGGGAGCGCGACTATGGAGCTTTCACCCAAGATCTGGGCAGTGCTGCTATGCAGCATTGGCCGCCACCAGCCCAACCGTGGAAAACGCTTTTACGAGGCTGGCGTGGAATATTGCCCGTGCCGCCATTGTGGCCGCCGCCTGCGCCACATGGGCCATCGCGACTGGCGCCCGTAACCCCGTCAGGCGGGCAGCGGCACCAGCCGGTCAAGCGCCGTGGCGAGGCGGTCGATCGCCTGTGGCGTAGCCGTGGCCACACCGAGCAGCAGGCCGGCACGCGGCGGGCTGAGAAATAGCTGCGACAATGGCATCACGCCCAACCCATGCTCGTGCAACGCCTGCGCCAGCGCGGCATCGTCTTGCCCGGCCAAGGGATCGAGCCACAGTGCGAGTTGCAGGCCGCCATCGACCGGCCCGATCTGCCAGCGGCCCCGCGCCATGCCAGTCAATCGCCCGGCCAGGTCGAGCATGCGCTGGTGATAGACCTTGCGCATGCGGCGCACATGGGCGTTGAGATGCCCCTCTGCCAGGAAATCGGCCATCGCCGCCTGCACGTGCACCGGCACCATGCCACCCGACAGGCGCACCGCCGCCCGCATCGGGGCCACCAGGCGCGGTGGCACGATCGCATAGGCGACGCGCAACCCCGGCGCGAGAACCTTGGAAAACGTGCCGAGATAGGCAACGCAGCCGGCATCGTCCAATCCCTGAAGGCTGGCCAGCGGGCGTCCGGCATAGTGGAACTCGCTGTCGTAATCGTCCTCCACGATCAGGGCGCCGTGGCTGGACGCGCGATCAAGCAGCGCCAGCCGCCGCGACAGGCTCATCGCCGCGCCGGCCGGATACTGGTGCGATGGGGTGACGTGGATCAGTCGCGGCGGCGATGCCTGCGGCGCGCGCGCCGGATCGAGCCCCTCGTCATCCACCGGCACCGGCACCAGCGTGGCACCCGCCCGGCGCAACAGCGCCTGG
>NZ_KE148476.1:0-371 GCF_000410615.1 Novosphingobium sp. B-7
CGCACGCCGGCGGATCGAGCGCGGGCGGCGCCAGCGCCCCCTTTGCACGCGGCACCGTGCTTGCCCTCCTGCTGGTCGGCGCAGCGCTGTTCGTGGGCCTCTTGTGGTTTCTCGGCCACGCCGCGTCGCCGGCCAACAATGGCGGCGGCCATGCCAGCGGGCGCGGGCTCAACGGCTATGCCGCGCTGGCAGCGCTGGCCCAGGAAGATGGCTACACCGTGGCGCGTACCCGCAGCGAGAGCGGGATGGAGCAGCCGGGTGTCTTGGTGCTGACCCCGCTGCCCGATGCCGATGGCAAGGCGATCGCCCGCATTGTCGACAAGCGCCGCACGATCGGCCCCACCGTGATCATCACGCCCAAGTGGCAGGGG
>NZ_KE148476.1:386-2173 GCF_000410615.1 Novosphingobium sp. B-7
CAAGGAAAAGCGCCCGCGCGGCTGGACCCGGATCAACGGCGTGAGCCTGGCGCAATGGCCCGGCTTTGCCGATGACGTGACAGTGTCGCTCAACGGCGAAAAGGGTGCCCAAGGGCACGGCTGGCGCACCGCCGATGGCCGCAGCGGCCCCCTGCCCAACGACAAGCTGGTGGTTTCGGGCACGGGCCAGGCGCTGGTGCCGCTGGTCACCACCTCCGACGGGCGCACGCTGGCCGCCTATCGCGACGACAATGGCTATTATCCCTCGCTCGATCGGTTGGCCGATGTCGAACCGCCCACGGTCGATCCTGCCGGCCCGGAAGGCGAAGACGGCGGGCGCAACATGGATCTGCACCCGGTGATCCTGGTGTTCGAGCCTGACCTGATGGACAATTACGGCTTGGCCAACCGGCAGACCGCCATGCTGGCGCTGGATATCCTGCATGCCGCCGCGGTCGATTCGGGCAGCCGTGCGATCACCTTTGACCTGAGCCTGGCTGGCCTCGGCGGCCGCCCCAACCTGTTGACCCTGGCGTTCGAGCCGCCGTTCCTGGCGGCAACGGTTGGCCTGTTGCTCACGCTGCTGGCGGTGGGGTGGCGCGCATTCTGCCGCTTTGGCCCGCCGCGCACCGCGCCGCCATCGATCCCGCCGGGCAAGACCACGCTGGTGGCCAACAGCGCGGCCCTGATTCGCCGCGCGGGACGCCTGCACCTGTTGACCGTGCCCTTTGTCGACGCCCTGCGCGAGCGGCTGGTGGCGCGGCTGGGGCTGCGGCGCGGGGCGGCGGCCGAGCAGGTCGATCCGCTGATCGACGCACATCTTGCGCGGCTGCATCCCGACAGCGTGCCATTCTCTATCGCGGCGGCCCAGCTTGCCGCCGCACATCGCCCGGCCGATGCCGTGCGCGCGGCGCAGGCGCTGCACACCCTGGAAAAGGATCTTGCGTGACCAAGGAAACCCTATGACCGAGGCAGCTTTCGAACCCGGCGCGTTCAGCCTGGAAGACGTGCGCACGCTGGCCGATGCGATTCGTGCGCAAGTGGCCAAGGCCGTGGTTGGCCAGGACAGCGTGGTCGATCACCTGCTGGTGGCGCTGCTGGCTGGCGGCCATGTCTTGCTGGAAGGCCCGCCGGGCACGGCCAAGACCCTGGTCGCACAAAGCCTTGCCACCGCGGTGGGCCTCGATTTCGGGCGCATCCAGTTTACCCCCGATCTCATGCCGGGCGATATACTGGGGTCGAACCTGTTCAATTTCCAGACCAGCCAGTTCACGCTCACGCGCGGGCCGATCTTCCACGACATCGTGCTGGCCGATGAAATCAACCGCACCCCGCCCAAGACGCAGGCTGCCCTGCTCGAAGCGATGCAGGAACGCCGCGTGACGCTCGATGGCACCGCCCATCTGCTGCCCGCGCACTTCATGGTGGTGGCCACGCAGAACCCGATCGAGAGCCAGGGCGTCTATCCCTTGCCCGAGGCGCAGCTCGACCGCTTCCTGTTCAAGCTGCTGGTCGATTATCCCTCGGCCGAGGAAGAGGCACGCATCGTTACCCGCTATGGCGAAGGGCGCACTGGCCTTCATCCGGCACAAATGGGCGTTGCGGCTGTGGCCGATGCCCGCGCAGTGGCGAGCGCGCAGGCCGCGCTCAAGGCCGTTACCCTGGCCGAGCCGCTGGTCGATTATATCGTCGCGCTGGTGCGCGGCACGCGCGACAATGGCGACCTGCTGGCCGGGGCATCGCCCCGCGCTGCGGTCTTGCTGGCCGGGGCAGCGCGGGCGCGTGCG
>NZ_KE148477.1:0-371 GCF_000410615.1 Novosphingobium sp. B-7
GGGCGCGCCGCTCAACGCCGCGCTGACCATCGCCACGCTGATTGACGCCAATGGCGACGCGCGGCTCGATCCGCTGCTCGAACCGCTGCAACGCACGGCCGCCGCCATCAGCCAGGCCGCCGGCCTGGGGCTGGACAGTGGGCCGCTGGGTAGCGCGGTGGACACCCCTGCCCCGGCCAAGCCGGCAAGAACCCGCAAGACCACAAAATAGGAGAGATCATGATTGCCAGGCCCATCGCCGCGCTCGCCCTGCTTGGGGCACCCCTACTGATGGCGGCCAGTCCGCCTGCGGCTGGCGACGGGAATGGCAACTGGGCGGCCGGCTGGTTCAGCGCGCCGTTCGCGCCGATTGCCGGCCAGCCGGGCGGCAC
>NZ_KE148477.1:437-1594 GCF_000410615.1 Novosphingobium sp. B-7
TCCGCCTCAAGCTGACCAACGAGCTGGGCATCGCCCCGGTGCGGATCGCCGGGGTGCACGTGGCGCTGGTCGATGCAGACGGACGCCTGGTGCCGGGCAGCGACCGCGCGGTAACCTTTGCCGGCGGCGCGGAAGCCTGGATTCCAACCGGCGCGCCGCTGCTCAGCGATGCCGTGCCGCTGCCAATCGAGGCGCTGCAACACCTGGCGATCTCGGTCTATTACAAGGACAGCGCGATGCCCGCCGCGCATCATGGCGATCTGGTGGTGGCGCCCGGCGAGCAACTGGCGGCTGCGTCCATGGCCGGCGCTCGCCCGCTGCGCGGCCCGGCGGTGGTGTCGCAAGTGGAAGTGGCGCGGCCCCAGCGCGGCCCGGTGATCGTGGCGTTCGGGGATTCGATCACCGAAGGCGCCGCCTCCACCCCCGGCAAGGACATGAGCTGGCCCCAACAGTTCGCCAAGCGGCTTGCCGCCGATACGCGCTATCGCGGATGGAGCGTGGTCAATGCGGGGATGAGTGGCAACCGCCTGTTGCACGAAGGCTTTGGCCTGCCCGCCCTGGCGCGGCTGGACCGCGACGCCCTGGCGGTCAGCGGGGTCACGCATATCGTGCTGCTGGAAGGCATCAACGACATCGGATGGTGGAACAAGCCCGACAGCGACGTGACCGCCGCGCAGGTGATCGAGGCCTATCGCCAGATCGTGACCCGCGCCCATGCGCGCGGGGTGAAAGTGATCGGCGCGACGATCCTGCCCTACAAGGGCGCGGTCTATTTCACGCCGGAGGGCGAGGCGATGCGCCAGGCGGTGAACGCCTTCATCCGCACCGGCGGGCTGTTCGATGGAGTGATCGATTTCGAGAAGGCGGCGGCCGATCCCGCCGACCCGGCGCGGATCAATCCCCGTCTGGAGCCGGGCGACCATCTCCACCCCAACGATGCCGGCTATGCCGCCCTGGCGGCCGCCGTTTCGCCCAGCCTGTTCGAAGCGCCCCGTCGCTGATGCCGCGAACCGCCCGCGTACTCAACCAGGGTCGTGGGCGGTCCAGCGATAGCGGCCGGAGCCGAGCGTGATGGCCTGGCCGGCCTCCTCGCTCGCGAAACCGAGCACGCCCGGCACGCGCGCCGGGGCCAGGCCCTGTTCGCGCCAGTCGCTGGC
>NZ_KE148478.1:0-373 GCF_000410615.1 Novosphingobium sp. B-7
GTTCGGCCCCGGCGCGATAGCCGGCGCGGGCATCGCGCACGGTGCGATCGGCCTGCGCCAGAGTGCGTGCGCTTGCCTGGGCAAGTTGGCGCGCCGCCTCCAGCGCCTTGGCCGCGCTATCGATGTCTTCGGCATTGGCCGCCGTAGCGCTGGCCAGGGCCGCGCGCGCCTGATCGACCGAGGTCGTGCCGGCAACCACCGCCTGGCCCTGCTCCTGGCGCACCAGCATCACGCCAGCGCGGCGGGTATCAGGCGTAGCGATATCGTTCAGCGCGGGCACGGCGCCGCCCTGCCCCATCAGCGCAACCAGCGCATCGCCTGCAAGGCCGGTTTCCTCTGCCAGGTGCGCCATGGCCTGCGACACATCGGTTTC
>NZ_KE148478.1:454-821 GCF_000410615.1 Novosphingobium sp. B-7
CTCGCGGCGGAAGCGGGCGATTTCGGTGTTGTCCTGCCAAGGCGCGACAGCGCTGCGCCTTGCGGCCAGGCGCGCCTGGGCCAGGCGCACGGCAAGATAGGCCTCGGCCATGGCGGCAGCGCGGCGATTGACCAGCGCGGCATGGGCATAGACGCCGGGTGCCACGCCATCGGCCACGCGCTCTGTGGCCATTAAGCCGGTAAGCCGTCCGCCAAGATGACGGCGCCGCGCCGCGAGGCGATCGGCCTGCGCCTGCAACTGCCAGGCATCGCAGGCGAGGCGCGCATCATGCGCCAGGCCCTGGGCAATGACCTGAGCCAGCACCGGGTCACCCGCCTGGGTCCACCATGGGGTGGCGTCGGCGCGC
>NZ_KE148479.1:0-375 GCF_000410615.1 Novosphingobium sp. B-7
CGGCCGCTGGCCCGGCACAGCCGCCGGCCAAGGCACCGGCCGCCACGCCCGCATCGGCCAAGGCCTCTGCCGACCGGGTGGCCGCCGTTGCCGCGATCGAGATGCCCTCGACCGGGGACAAGCAGGCCGATGAATATACTTATGGCTATCGGCTCTATGACGCCAAGTTCTATCCCGAGGCGCAGGTCCAGCTGAACAAGTTCGTCACGGCCTATCCCAAGGCCAAGCAGATCAGCCTGGCGCGCAATCTGCTCGGCCGTGCCTATCTCGAAGACGGCAAGCCCGGCACGGCGGCGCAGTGGTTCCTGCAGAACTACCTGGGCGACAAGAAGGGCGAACGCGCGCCCGACAGCCTGCTCTACCTGGGCGTGGCGA
>NZ_KE148479.1:448-811 GCF_000410615.1 Novosphingobium sp. B-7
GCCGGGCGCCTCAAGGGGCAATATGAAAACGCGATCAAAGGGGTGAAGTGCGATTGAGCCGGCGCCCGGCCCAATCCCCGAAGCCGCGCTGACCCGCTTTGCCGGGGACTGGGCCGCGCTGAACCTGTCGGAGACAGATCGGGTGGCCTTGGCGGTTTCCGGGGGGCCCGACAGCTGCGCCTTGCTGGTGTTGGCCGCCGCCCATGCGCCGGGGCAGATCGCCGTGGCTACCGTCGATCACGGCCTGCGCGCGCAGGCGGCGGATGAGGCGCGCGCGGTGGCGGCGCTGTGTGCTGATCTGGGCGTGCCGCATCACACCCTGCGCATCGATCTGGGCGGGGGCAGTGCGATCCAGGCCCGTGC
>NZ_APCQ01000196.1:0-2974 GCF_000410615.1 Novosphingobium sp. B-7
GGCTGCCCGGCCCAGCCGGCCAGGCTGCGCACCTGGGCGCGCGCGGCATCGAGCGATTCGGCAATGCCCACCGTTTCCACGCGCAGGCCCAGCCCGCGCAACGCCGCCAGCGTGGCCGGATCGGCATAAGTGCTGGTCACCACCAGATCGGGATGCAGCGCCAGCACGCTTTCTACCGCGCCATCGGTGGTGGCAAAGCGCATGGCCTGCGCCACGTCCATCGAGGTTTGTGCCGGATCGCGGCTGTAGGAAGACAGCGCCAGGATCTGCGCGGGATCGGCCACTTCTGCCAGGATCGCATCGCTGCAAGGGTTGAGCGACACGATCCGGGGCAGACGATCGGTGGCCTGCGGATCGGCGGGGGGCACCTGCGCGCACCCGCCCAGCATCAGCGCCAGCACCACGGCACCGCGCCCCATGCGCCGGCAGAGCAAGGCAAAGTCAGGCACGATGCGGCCGCTCACGGCAAAGCCATTCCTCCAACCGGCGCAACGCCATCAGTACCGCAGGCGAACGCCACCGAACACGGAACGACCCAGCGCGCCATAGCCCGCTGCCGTCACCAGCGGCCGATCGAACACGTTTTCCACCCGGCCGAAAAGTTCGGCCTGATGAAGGATCGGCAAACTGGCGCGCACGGTGGTGACGCTACCGCCCGCCAACTTGATCGAATTGGCCGCGTTGTCAAAACTTTCCGACTGGAAGCGCAGGTCTGCGGCCAGGGCCAGGCCGGCCCAGGGCGTGGTCCAATCGAGCGAGGTGGTCAGCGCGTGGCGCGGGCGGCGCGCCAGGTCGTTGCCGAACGTGGCGGCGCCAGGCGTGCGGTCGGTCGCCTCGGTATAGGCATAGGCGATCGTGCCCTTGACCTGGCTGCTGAGCGCGGCGCCCACATCGAGCTCGACGCCTTGCGCGCGCGCCTTGCCGACGTTGTCATAGACGCCATAGGTATGGCCCTGGCACAGCGCGGTTTGCGCCATGAAGCACGAGACATAGGCGATGAGGTTGCGGGTATCGCGGCGGAACAGCGTGACGCCGGCATGGAAGCCGCCATCCTGGCTGGCATAGACCACGCCCAGGTCATAGCTGCGGCTGCGTTCGGGAGCGAGCGCGGCATTGCCGTAATCGGGCGAGAGCATCTGATAGAGCGTGGGCGCGCGGAAGCCTTCGCCATAGCTGGCATTGAGGCGCAGCCCGCGCACCACTTCCACCGTGCCGTTGGCCCCCAGGCTGACATTGCTGCCGAACTGGCTCTGTTCGTCATAGCGCACGCCGGCGGCGAGGCTGGCCTTGGCGGTGTACCAGCCGAGCATGGCATGGCCGCTGGTCAGATGCGCGTTCTGGCGCGTGTCATAGGTGCTGTCGAACCGGGTCCATTCGCGATCCGCCCCGAAATCGATCGCGAAATCAGCAGGCAGGCTATAGCGGCCGTTCAATTCCACCCGCTCGCTGCGGCCGTTGTAGCCATATTCGAACGCGTTGTCGGCCCCGCCGGTGTAATAGCGGCGGCGCGTGTCGGACAGGGCATAGCCAGCGTCGAGCGTCAGCGGACCGCCGGCATAGTGCAGCCCGGCGCGGCCGAAGAACTGCCGCGTGGTGGTGTATTCCGGGGTATCGGCAAAGACATAATCGGGCGCGGGATAGCCATCGATCTGGGTCTTGCCATCGGCATAGCGGGCATTGGCGACCAGCGACAGCGTTTCGGTGAGGTTGACCCGCGCCTTGCCGCCCACGCGCCACTGGTCATAGCCATCGCGCTCGGTCCCGCTGGCAGCGGCCGAAACGCCATCGGTGGTGGCATAGCCGCCATCGATCGAGAACGCATAGCGATCGCGCTTCACGCCGGCGACAGCATCGGCATCATAGCTGCGGCGCGAGCCGGCCTCGGCCGAGGCTTCGACGCCGTCGATTTCACGCGTGGTCACCGCGATCACCCCACCAATGGCAGAGCTGCCCCAGACCACCGAGTTGGAGCCGCGCAGCACTTCGATCCGTTCGATCCCGCCACTCGTCAGCGTGCCGAAGTCAAACCCGCCCGATGGCGCCGAAGGATCTTCCACGCGCACGCCATCGACCAGCACCAGGGTGTGCTGCCCTTCCCCCCCGCGCAGGCGCACGGCGGTTTGTGCGCCCAGCCCGCCGGTGCGCGACCAGGTCAGGCCCGGCACGCGATCGAGCACGCGGGTCAGGTCAACGCCCTGCACCGCCTCGATCGTCTGCAACTGCAACACGGTGATGGCCTGGCCGGTCTGGTCGAGCGACAGGTCGTTGCCGGTGGCCAGCACGGTGATCTGCGCGCCATCGGTGACGGGGGCTTCATCGGCATAGGCAGGGGCGGCCAGCATCATGGCAGTGGCCAGCGCAACAAGCGATGTCTTCACGGTTCTTTTCCTCCCGGCCCATGGACAGTCTTGCCGTCCATGGCGCGAGGGTCCGCCGGGCCCTGGCGGAAGACTCGTCACGCTTGCGCCCGGTACACCCCGCCCGGCCGCGGAACGACCACACACCGGCAGGTTTCCTGGCTCATCCGAAGTCAACGCGACACGCCGGCCTTCCCAGCCCGCCAGGGGCCAGTGGCGCGCAAGGGCGCGGCGCTCGTCCGGAAACAGTTGCGGGGGCAGCGCCGGCTGGTTCCGGCTTCCCTCTTAGCCCGCATGGTTGCGGGCACCGGTGGCGTCAGGCGGGGCGGATAGCGACACCTGCACCAAGGGGCAAGCCCGCAGCCGTGATTAACCAAGGGGTAGCAGGCTGTGCCTTATCGGGACGAGGACGATTCCTGCCGTGCATGGTTGCAGTGCAACGCGTAACGCACCATGGCGCAGACCAAGCCTGCCCTGTTTCACGCCCTATGCCAGACCCGATTCCCTTCACCGGCGCCACGCCCACCCTTCCGCCCGAGGCGCTGATGCCGCCGCCGGGGCCGGAAGAGCGCGTCGCCCTGGCCGGGCAGCGGCAGGCCGATGGCGCGCTGATCGCG
>NZ_KE148480.1:0-376 GCF_000410615.1 Novosphingobium sp. B-7
AGCGCGCCGCGATGGCGCGGGTCGGCCGCCAGCCAGGCTTCCAGCGCGGCTTCCTCCTGCGCGCCCAGATCGCGATCGAGCGCAGCCGCCCACTGACAGGCCTGCGCATCGATCGGGTTGGCGACGGGGTCTTGGTGGTCGATCATGGCCGGTCTCCCTGCCGCGCGGGGCGGGCAAACAGCGGGCGCCGCCTGCGGCGCGTGGGCATTTCGGCGCGTTCGCCCTCGGTCAACTGATCCAGCACACGGCGCAGGCCGCGCGCCACTTCGTTTTCGACCACGTTCTCGCTCAGGCCCAGAGACAAAGCGATTTCGCGCTGGGGCAGGCCTTCGATCTTGCGCATGCGCAGGATACGGCGGGGGGGGTCGGGGGGGGC
>NZ_KE148480.1:386-1967 GCF_000410615.1 Novosphingobium sp. B-7
CATCGATCAGGCGCTCCACCCGCTCAAGCGCCATGCGCCCGGCCACGATCCGCTCGGGACTGCATTCCTCGTCCACTGCCCCCTGTTCCAGCACTGCCAGGCCGCTGGCCGCCTCGATCCGCACCACGCGTTCGCGGCGCACCTGTTCCAGCACGATATTGCGCGCGATGCGAAAGAAATAGCGGCGCGGATCGTCGATATGATCGACGCTGGAAAGCCCGGCCATCCGGCAATAGGATTCCTGGATCACGTCATCGACGTCGATCGCCGGAAAGGCCGTGCGCAGCCATGTGCGCAGCGCGCGCTCGTGCGGCAGCACGTGGCGGCTGACCCAGCCGATCAGAAACGAAGACATTGCAGGCATCACCGCACCGATGCACCGCGCAGGCGTTTCCGTCATCCTTCTCGTAAAAATATTTTCGCGATGCGTCAGGCCGTTGGCCGCGCCACCATCAGCACGTCGGTGCCCTGATAGATCGGATCGGTGCGATCGAGCCAGGCCAGCGCGGCATGGATATCATCACGCCCGCGCGCGCTGGCCTCGGCCCGGCGGCCCAGTGCCGCGACGCAAGCACGCGCCATGGCCGCGCTTTCGGTCAAGCCCTGGATGAACGGATGGCGATGCAGCAGGAACGGCAGCGACAGCACATGCACGCGCGACAGCGCCGGATCTTCAGGATCGAGTACATGGCCCTGGGCCGGCGCCAGCCCTTCATGCCAGTGGCGGTCTTCGGCCAGGGCCTGCGCGCAGATGTGAAGGCGCAGGGTGGGAAACGGAAAGTCTTCCAAGCCCAGCGGCGCCTGGCCGCGCGCGTCGATCACTTCGTCAAACGGCTCGACCGCGTCGGGGGTGCCGATCGTCCAGCCACCATCGGCCGCGCGCGCCATGCTGGCATCGCGGCCGATGCACTGCACGGTCAGCACGCCCGCCTCGTGCAGTGCCAGCAGGCGCGCCACCGACAGGTGCGGTACAGCGGCGTAATTATCGACAAACACGCGTTTCAGCCCACGGGAAAAGCGCGCCAGATCAGCGTCGCTCAGGTCAGGCACGATGGTGGCAAACGCCTCGTGCATGCGCAGGATGGCGTGGCGCCAGGCGATCGTCTGCGCGCGAGCATGGCTGTCGCGCGCCTGGGCCAGGTTGGCGCGGGCATGGACAAAGGGATCGCTGCCCATGCGCGCGGCAAAATGGCGCGTGGCAAAGCTGTCAGCGTCGCACGTCGGCAGGTCGATCGTGCGGGCATAGTCGGGGTCAGCCTCGGCCAGTTCGCGGGCGAACAGGGCAAACGCGCGATCGAGGTCGCCATCGGCGCCGTGCACGACGGCGGCCAGCGCAGCCGGCGTGCAATGGCGCAGCGGCGGCGCCTGTTCCGGCACCCAGAAATCGGCTTCGGGCAGCAGGCCGTGGCGCGACAGGAACGTAACGGCAAAGGGCTGCTCCATCGCATAACGCAACGTGCCATCGCCCGCCTCGTGGAATTGCCCGTGGCGCACGGCCAGTTCCACCGCGGCATCGATCGCGCTGAGCGAACTGCCGATCACGGCCACGCGCCGCCCGCGCGCGGTGCGGGCGCTCGCCCC
>NZ_APCQ01000192.1:0-9827 GCF_000410615.1 Novosphingobium sp. B-7
CCGCGGTGGCCACATCGGCACGGGCGTTGGCGGCATCGGCCTGCTGCTGCGCGGCGTCGGCCTGGGCCTGCGCGTTGGCGACGGCTGCAGCCGACTGGCGCGCGGCCATGTCGGCCTTGTGCTTCTGCATCATGCCGATCGCCGTGTCGGCCAGGGCCGAGGCATGGATGGCGTCATCGATCGCTTCGGGCTTGTGGCCGGCCGAAAGGTTTTCCTGCGCATGGGCCAGCGCTGCCTTGGCCTGCGCGGTTTCGCCCGGGCGGAATTCGGCGGTGCCGAGCTGTTCGGCGGTATCGATCTTGGCCTGCGCGGCGGCAATCGCCTGGCGGGCGCGTTCGGCCTTGCCGGTGGCATGGGCGGGGGCCGAGAAACCGGCGATCATGGCAGTGGCCGCCAGCAGCGGCGCGACGAGCTTGGTCTTGGTCATCGAACGATCTCCACTATGGGATGGCCGTGTGCGGCCGTGTTGGCAGGGGGAACCGCAAGCGGCGCGTTTGCGTTCCGCCGCGCTTTCGGTTCATCGTCAACGCGATGCGGTTTGGCGCAGAGGCGTGCCTGCTGTGCGGCAAAGCGAGTGATGCGGGGTTGCGCTGGAGCTGCGCAAAAGAAAGAATGCCAACCCCGAAACTAGAGATTGGCGCTATAGGCATTGCCGAAGCGCACCCCACGCCAGTATGGCCGCCGTCAAGGGCCAGGTTGGTCTTTGCACGTCGCCGGAGGGACAATGTTCGCACACTTCGATGCCCTTCACGCGGTTGCCGGCCTGCTGGTTGGCATTCTCGTGGGCCTGACGGGTGTTGGCGGCGGGTCGCTGATGACCCCGATCCTGGTGCTGATCTTCGGGATCAACCCCGGCACGGCGGTGGGCACCGATCTGCTGTTTGCCTCGCTGACCAAGGTGGTCGGCTCCACCGTGCACGGCAAGCGCAACACGATCGATTGGCCAATCATGGCGCGCCTGGCCGCAGGCAGCGTGCCCGCAGCGATTGCCGCGCTGGTCGTGCTGTCGTGGGCGGGCAAGGTGGGCGGGCACACCAGCCACACCATCCTGCTGGTTCTCGGGGTAATGTTGATCCTCACCTCGATCGCCACGCTGTTTCAAAAGCGGATCGTGGCGATGGTCCGCCATGTCGACGCAACGCAGGTGGGCCTGGGCACCGCTGACGAGGCCAAGCCAGTCTGGGCGACCGTGTTGCTCGGCGTCGTGCTGGGCGTGCTGGTCTCGATCTCGTCGGTGGGGGCAGGGGCGATCGGCGTGACCGCGTTGCTCATGCTCTATCCCACTTTGCGGATTTCGCGCATCGTCGGCACCGATATCGCCCATGCCGTGCCGCTGACCATGGTGGCCGGCTTTGGCCACTGGATCATCGGCGATGTAAACCTTGCCCTTCTGGTGGCGCTGCTGCTTGGCTCTATCCCCGGGGTGATCATCGGCAGCCTGTTGTCGACCCGCGCGCCCGACCGTATCCTGCGGCCGGCGCTGGCCGCCGTTCTGTTCATATCCGGGATCAAGTTGCTGACCTGATGGAAAAGACCACCACGTTTTTCGACGGTTTCGATGGCGCCCGCCTGGCGCTGCATGAAATGGGGACCGGGCGCCCGGTCATCCTGCTGCACGGGCTGTTTTCCTCGGCCGAGATCAACTGGATCAAGTTCGGCACGGCGGCGCAGCTGGCCGCAGCCGGTTTTCGCTGCCTGATGCCCGATCTGCGCGCCCATGGGCAAAGCGCGGCGCCGCATGCGGCAGAAGCCTATCCGTCTGATGTCTTGGCCCGCGATGCCCAGGCGCTGGTGACCCACCTGGGCCTGGTCGATTTCGATCTGGTCGGATTTTCGCTTGGCGCCCGCACTGCGGCACGCAGCGTGATCGCCGCGCCGCCGTTGCAACGGCTGACACCGCGCCGGCTGGTGCTGGCCGGGATGGGGCTGGAAGGACTAGCCGGCTGGAACCAGCGCCTGGCCTTCTTTCGCGACGTGATCGATCGCTTCGGCACGATCCGCCATGGCGATCCGGCCTATCTTTCGCAGCAGTTCCTCAAGAGCAGCGGGATCGATCGCGCCGCCGTGCGCCAGTTGCTGGGCGCGATGGAGGATACCGATCCTCAGGCCCTGGCCGCGATCACCATGCCCACGCTGGTCTTGTGCGGCGATCAGGACAACGACAATGGCTCGGCCGACAACCTGGCGGCCGCCTTGCCCAACGCGTGGCGCGCCACCATTCCCGGCACGCACATGGGCTGTGTCACCCGGCCCGAACTGGGCGCGGAACTGGTTTCATTTTTGACCGCCTCGGCTTGACCTGAGCCCGTTTGGGCGGCACCCCACCGGCAACGGCCACGCCGCGCGCGTGGCGGACCGGTTCAGGGAGTGCCCCCAAGATGAAGTCCCTTGTTTCCACCCTCGCTCTGGTGGCGGCCACGCTAGCCGCGCCTGCGGCGCTTGCCGCCGCACCCACCACAGCGGCGCCGTCTGCTGCCACTCCGGCCACGGTCGATGCCTGGCTGGCGCAGGCTGACAAGGCCTATGCCGATCAGACGGTCACCTCGGGCCGCGCCGAATGGGTCTATGAGACCTATATCACCGACGACACTGCCCAGATCACCGCCGATGCCGGCGCGACGATGAGCAAGCTGCAGGTGGCGCAGGCCAAGCAGGCCGCCGAATTTGCCAAGGTGCCGGGCCTGTCGCCCGAAACCCTGCGCAAGCTGACGATGATCCGCACCCAGATCACCAGCCCGGCGCCATCGACCCCCGGCGCGGCCGAGCAGTTCGCCGCGCTGCAGGCGCGCATCCAGGGCCTTTACGGCAAGGGCCACGGCACCCTGCGCGGGCAACCGATCAACGGCAGCGATATCGAAGAGGCCATGGCCACCGATCGCAACCCTGATGAACTCAAGGAAATGTGGCTGTCGTGGCACGACAGCGTCGGCACGCCGATGAAGGCTGACTATGCCAAGATGGTCGAGATCGCCAACGCCGGCGCGCGCGAGCTGGGCTATCCTGACACCGGCGCGCTGTGGCGCGCGAACTATGATATGACGCCGGACCAGTTCGCCGCGATGACCGAAAAGGTCTGGGGCGAAGTGCGCCCGCTCTACCAGCAGTTGCACTGCTATGTGCGCGGCAAGCTCAATGCCAAGTATGGTGACGCGGTGCAGCCCAAGAAAGGCCCGATCCGCGCCGATCTGCTGGGCAATATGTGGGCGCAGGAATGGGGCGGCATCTATGACGTGGTCGCCCCCCAGGGCGCGGGCGACATCGGCTATGACCTGACGGGCCTGCTCAAGGACAAGGGCTATGACCCGCTCAAGATGGTCAAGACCGGCGAGGGCTTCTACACCTCGCTGGGCTTCCAGCCGCTGCCCGCCACGTTCTGGCAGCGCTCGCAGTTCACCAAGCCGCGTGACCGCGATGTCGTGTGCCATGCCTCGGCCTGGGATCTCGACAATGTCGATGACCTGCGCATCAAGATGTGCATCAAGGTCGATGCCTCGGATTTCGTGACCATTCACCACGAACTCGGCCACAATTTCTATCAGCGCGCCTACAACGCCCAGCCCTCGCGCTGGTACATGGAAGGGGCCAACGACGGTTTCCACGAAGCGATCGGCGATACCATGGCGCTGTCGATCACGCCCGATTACCTGGTGAAGCTCGGCCTGCTCGATCCGTCCAAGGTGCCCGGTCCTGACAAGGATATCGGCCTGCTGCTGCGCCAGGCGATGGACAAGGTGGCGTTCCTGCCGTTCGGCCTGTTGATCGATCGCTGGCGCTGGGGCGTGTTCTCGGGCCAGATCGCGCCGGCCGATTATGAAAAGGCGTGGAACGAGATGCGCCTGTCCTACCAGGGCGTGGTGCCGCCGGGGCCGCGCGGGGCCGATGCCTTTGATCCGGGCGCCAAGTACCACGTGCCGGCGGGCGTGCCTTACACCCGCTATTTCCTGGCGCGCATCCTGCAGTTCCAGTTCTATGAAGCGGCGTGCAAGGAAGCCGGCTGGAAGGGCCCGCTGCACCGTTGCAGCTTCTATGGCAATCCCAAGGTCGGGGCCAAGCTCGATGCCATGCTCAAGATGGGCGCATCCAAGCCCTGGCCCGATGCGCTGCAGGTGTTCACCGGCACGCGCGAGATGAGCGGCGGGGCGATGCTGCGCTATTTCGCGCCGCTCACCGCGTGGCTGAAGAAGCAGAACGCGGGCGCGGACTGCGGCTGGTAAATCCCGCGTCGCAGCAGGGCGCATAAAGCCAGGCAAGAGGCCGGATTCCTGGGTGAATCCGGCCTCTTTTTGCGTGCGGTGCAGCGCAAGCCATGGATTTCACAGGGTGAATTTACGCGCTTGCCACGCCCCGGCAGGTATGAGACGCTTTGCTCAACAAAACAGAACACACATGTTGAGGATGCTGGGGATGGAAATCAAACTTCCCGCCATTGCTTGCGCTGTTGTTGGCGGCATCCTGCTCGCCACCGCGCCCAGCGCCCAGGCGGAAACCGTTTCGGCCATGACGCCCGCCAGCGTGGTCACCGCGCTCAAGGCGCAGGGCTATGTCGCCACGCTGGGACAGGATTCCTCGGGCGATCCCCTGGTGACGGCCGATATCGGCGGCTGGCGTTCGCAAGTGGTGTTCTATGACTGCAACGAGGTGACGCACGGCGCCTGCCAGTCGCTGCAGTTTTCCAGCAGCTTTCACCCGGAACGCCCGTTTGATGCGGAAAAGGCCGTGGCGTTCGTCAACGCCAACCGCTTTGGCGCGGTGTCGGTGGCGGCAGACAAGTCTGTCACCGTGTCGTGGGACGTGATCACCGGCAGCGGGATCGATACCTCGGTGTTCGCCATGGTGGTCAAATCCTATCGCATGGCGCTCGATTCGATCGGCAGCGAGGTGTTTCCCGCATCCGGCCATCCGCAACTGGCCAGCGCGGCGCGCTGACGGCTGTAATCCTCCGTCATCCCGGACTTGATCCGGGATCCCGCTTCTTCACATCAAGCTCAGCGTGGAAGGAAAGCTGGACCCCGGATCAAGTCCGGGGTGACGTCGGGAGTGTGCAGGGGCGTAATATCACCGGAACGGCGGCTCGTTGAACGCGCGCAGCTTGCGGCTGTGCAGGCGGTCGCCCTCGGCGCGCAGCAGGGCGCAGGCGGTCGTGCCGATTTCCAGGTGCGCGGCAATCGCCTCTTCGTAGAACCGGTTGGCCTGGCCGGGCAGCTTGATCTCGCCATGCAGCGGCTTGTCCGACACGCACAGCAGCGTGCCATAGGGCACGCGGAAACGGTAGCCCTGGGCGGCGATCGTGGCGCTTTCCATGTCGATCCCCACGGCGCGGCTCAGGCTGAGGCGGCGGGCGGAATGGGCATAGCGCAGTTCCCAGTTGCGATCGTCGGTGGTCACGATCGTGCCGGTGCGCATGCGCGTCTTGAGGTCTGCCCCGCCGCTGCCGCTGACCACTTCGGCGGCCTGGGCCAGCGCCACCTGCACTTCGGCGATGGCCGGCACTGGGATTTCGGGCGGCAACACGTCATCCAGCACGTGATCATCGCGCAGATAGGCATGGGCCAGCACATAATCGCCGATCTTCTGCGTGGGGCGCAGGCCGCCGCAGTGGCCGATCATCAGCCAGGCTTCGGGGCGCAGCACGGCGAGATGATCGCAGATCGTCTTGGCGTTGGAGGGGCCGACGCCGATGTTGACCAGGGTGATGCCCGAACGGTCCGGGCGGATCAGGTGATAGGCCGGCATCTGGTGGCGGCGCCAGGCCGTATCAGACAGCCGCTCGCGGGCATGGGGCGTGGCGGCATCGAGCGCCAAGCCGCCCGCGCCGGTCAGTGCGACGAATTCATCCTGGCCCAGCTGGCGCCCGGCCCAATCGACGAACTCGTCAACATAGCGATGATAGTTGGTAAACAGGATGTAGCGCTGGAAATCGGCCGGGTTGGTGCCGGTGTAGTGCGCCAGGCGGGCCAGACTGAAATCGGTGCGCAGCCCGTCGAACAGCGCCAGCGGCGCTGCGCCCGCTCCGCCATCGAGACTGGCATCGAGCGCATCGGCGATTTCGTCGCCGATATGGGCGAGGTCGGTGGTGGGGAAATGCTTGGCGAGGTCGTTGGGCGAGACCGAGCCAAAACCCAGGCTGCCATCGACCACATAGGGGAAGGGGATTTCCTGGGCCGAGGTCGCCACTTCCAGCGTCACTTCATAGTCCACCATCAGCAGGCCGAGCTGTTCTTCCAGGTAATCGGCGAACAGCGCAGGGCGGGTGATCGTGGTGGCATAGCTGCCCGGCCGCGTCAGGCGGCCAAAGGCGCGGCCGGCGGCGGTGCCATGGCTGACCCCGGCAAAGTGCAGGCGCAGCTCGGGATAGCAATAGGCCCCGTTCTGGCGCACGGCCGGATCGGGCAGGGTGCCATCGGCGATATAGCGGGTGATATCGCCGCGCAGCCGGGCGCAGGCCGCTTCATGGCGAGCGGCGAGTTCGGCAATGATGGCAGCAGGAGAGGTGGCGGTGAAAATGTCGCTTGCGTTCATGCCTTCGATGTAGCGCAGCACGATGACAGCGCAAGGGCAGCGGCAACACCGCATGCTGCCCAGCAAAAAAGGCGCCCCGGTGAGGGAGCGCCTTTTTTGTTTGCTGCCAATGCCGGCAACGACGGGATCAGGCTTGCGCCTCGCCCTCGTCGAGCAGGTCGGTCGGGATTTCGCCCGGTTCGGCATTGGGATCATATTCTTCGGTGAAACCGCCGGTGTCGCCTTCGAACATGGCGTCGATCACGTCGACACCCTTCGACTGCAGTTCGGCTTCGTCAGGCGAACGGGCGACGTTCACCTTGACGTTGACCGACACTTCGGGGTGCAGCGAAACGCGCACGTCGAACAGGCCGATGGTCTTGATCGGGCGTTCGAGCACGATCATCGACTTGGAAACCTTGGCGCCATCGGCAACCAGGGCGTCGACGATGTCGCGCACCGAAACCGAACCATAGAGCTGGCCAGAGTTGGACGAGGCGCGGATGAGCACCACTTCCTTGCCTTCGACCGAGCCGGCTTCGCCCTTGGCTTCTTCGCGGCGCGCCGCGTTTTCAGCTTCGATGCGGGCGCGGTTGGCTTCGAAGACCTTGCGGTTGGCTTCGTTGGCGCGCAGGGCCTTCTTGTTGGGAAGAAGGAAATTGCGGGCGTAACCGTCCTTGACGGAAACTTCATCGCCGATGTGGCCGAGCTTTTCGATGCGCTCGAGCAGGATGATCTGCATGGCTGGCGCTCCTTACTTCACGATGTAGGGCAGGAGGCCGATGTGCCGGGCGCGCTTGATCGCCTGGCTCAGCTCACGCTGCTTCTTCGCCGAAACGGCGGTGATGCGCGACGGGACGATCTTGCCACGTTCGGACATGAAACCCTGAAGCAGGCGCACATCCTTGTAGTCGATCTTCGGAGCGTTCTTGCCCGAGAACGGGCAGCTCTTGCGACGGCGGAAAAACGGACGAGCCATGGCTTATTCCCCTTCGCGTTCGCGACGACGGCTGCGTTCGCGGTCGTTCTTGCGCATCATCACCGACGGGCCGGCTTCGTGTTCTTCCACGCGCACGGTCATGTAGCGGATGACGTCTTCGTTGATCGCGGTCTGGCGTTCCAGCTCGGCCACGACGCCCGCGGGGGCCTCGATGTTGAGCATCACGAAGTGCGCCTTGCGGTTCTTCTGGATCTTGTAGGCCAGCGAGCGCAGGCCCCAGGTTTCGGTCTTGGTGACCTTGCCCTGGTTCGATTCCACGATTTCGGTGGCGGTAGCGGCAAGCGCATCGACCTGAGCCTGGCTCAGATCCTGGCGCGCCAGAAACACATGCTCGTAAAGCGGCATGCTTCGCGTCCTTTATCTAGTCTAACCGATCGCTGGCTTGTCCGCGGGATTGCGGGGCCCCTCCGGCTTTCTTCGTGCTTCCTGCGGCGATTCGCGCGCAAGAGAGGTGGCCCTTAGCCCTTCTGGGCCGGAATGCAAGCCATTCAGCCTGTTTTGGCGGAGGCATCGCCGCGCGTGCGTGGGGCCAGGCGCTGCCCGCCAAAGACCACGGCGAGCAGCGGAATGCGCCGCACCACCAGGAACATCAGGATCGACAGGCCCAGCACCAGCGCCGAAAGCGCGGCCCACTGCATGGTGGGAAAGGGCCAGTCCGCCGCGCCCAGCTTTGCCAGCCCCAGGATCACCAGCATCGCCACGATCATGTGAAACAGATAGATCGCCATGGCGCCGTCCACCAGGAACGAGACGGTGCGGCTGGGCCGATCGAACAGGTGCGCCAAAAGGCGGAACACGATCAGCGACATGGCATAAGTGAGCGCGCAGGCCAGGGCGCCATCCACGATGCGCAGGGCGGGTGCGGGATCACCGTCCCAGCCCAGATGCGGGCGCACCAGCGGATCGAGCAGGAAATGCCCCAGCATCAATGGCGGCGCCGCGAACCAGGGCCAACGCCCCTCGAATGCGAACAGCCGGTTGCCCAGCTTGAGCCGCCAGCCCAGCGCGCCGATCACGAAGGCGGGCAGATACTGGCCATAGCGCAGCAGTAGTTCCTGCTCGAACACCGCCTCGTTATCTTGCAGGCCCAGCACCTGCGCGCCCCAGGCAAGCCCCGCACCCCAGGCGGCCAGCGCCAGCAGCGGGATCGGCCAGGTGCCGCGATCCAGCCCCAGCAGCGGCCGCCACACCCCATCGGGCACGAAGACACGGCGCGGGCGCAGGGCATAGGTGAAGACGAACCCCAGCAGCACGATCAGGAACCACAGGTGTTCAAATGCCAGTGGCCAGCCATAGAGCCCTGGCGCCCAGGCGGCCGAAAGCATGACCTTGAGATGATACTGGATCACCGCCAGGCTGGCGACGCTGGCCACCAGCGGCAGCGCCACGCGCATCATCCGATCGCCCAGCCACGACCGCCGCCCGCGCCGCGCGCTGGCCATGCCGGAGAAATAGCCGGCCAGGATGAAGAAGGCCGACATGCGGAACGAATGGATGAACGACAGGCCCACCCCCAGTACCGGATTGGCCATCCACGCGGGAAAGCCCGGCGACAGGATCATCGTGGCGGTGGTGCCGACGTGAAAGGGAATGCCCAGCAAGAGCAGGACCGCGCGCGCCGCATCGAGATGATGGAGGCGTTGCTGCATCAAGACGGGGCGTTCAGGTCAGCAGGCGGCAGGGCAGGGCGCATGGCCAGCCCCGTAACCCCGCCGCGCGCCCGCGTCCATGGCCAAGCCGCGTGCTGCGGCCAATTGCCAGTCTTGCGCGGCAATCAGGGCAGGCACCAGGGCTGTGCGTGCCAAAGGTCAGGCGGCGTCGCGGATGCTGGGCTTGGTCGGGCGGCCCAGCGCCATGCGGCGGTGATGGCCCACGGCAAAATCGCTGATCAGCGTGGCAAACACGTCTTCATGCAGCGGGTGGTCGAATTCCAGGCCCGAGGTCATCGGTTCGGACCACGCGATGAACGCCAGCTTGGGCTTGAGGCCGGGCAGCATCAGCATGATCGGCTCACCGATGCGCTGCTTTTCGAGTCCCTCGATCCGCGCGCCATAGGGCGTCAGATCCTTGAGCATGACGGTGGCCCGCACCAGCCCATGCTTGACGCGCACGGGCAGTTCCACGCCGATGCGGGGGAAGCGGCGCGCCTCTGCGCTGTTCGCGCCGGGCGTGGGCGGCATGCCGGGGCCGCCTTCGCGCGGGCCGGTTGCATCCAATTCCTGCTTGCGAAACATGGTGTTCTCCACTGGCCAAATGCCTTTGACCGGGAAGAACGGCGGATGCCGGGCAGGTTTCAGCCGCCCGCGCAGATTACCTTGCGAACCGCGCA
>NZ_KE148481.1:0-390 GCF_000410615.1 Novosphingobium sp. B-7
GCGGGCCATGTTGCCTGGCCCGAGGCTGGCACGCGGGTCGTTGCGGCAACCTGGCGCCCGGCCGGCTATGCCGTGCCGCTGGTGGGCCAACCCGACGCGCCGCCCACCCAGGCCGTGCTGCCAGCCCATTGCGAGGTCGAAGGCGTGATGCACGAACGCCGTGGTGTCGATGGCCAGGCCTATGCCATCCGCTTCCGCCTGCGCCTGCCGAGCGATTGGAACGGGCGCTTCCTGATGCAGGGCGGGGGCGGCACCAACGGCACCGTGGGCGATGCGATCGGCAAGGTCAGCATGGACCAGGCACCGGCGCTTGCCCAGGGTTTTGCCGTGCTGGCGCAGGATTCCGGGCATGACAATGCCACCAATACCGATCCCGCGCGCGGCGGCATG
>NZ_KE148481.1:452-829 GCF_000410615.1 Novosphingobium sp. B-7
GTAACCCTGGCGGCCAAGGCGCTGGTTGCGGCCTATTACGGGCGCAATCCGCGCTTCAGCTATTTCTATGGCTGTTCCAAGGGCGGGCAGGAAGGCATGGTCCTGGCCCAGCAGGAGCCCGATCTCTACAACGGCATCGTCGCTGCGGCGCCCGGCTTTGCCCTGCCGCGCGCCGCCCTGGCAGAGGCGTGGAATACCAAGGCAATGGGCGGCGTGCTGGCCGCGCGCGGCGACGCGCCCACCGTGGCAAACCTCGCCCGCGCCTTTTCCGTGGAAGACGGCACGCGCGTACGCCAGGCGATCCTGGCGGCGTGCGACGGGCTGGACGGTGCCAAGGATGGCATCGTCGCCGATGGCGCGCGCTGCACCAGCGCGCT
>NZ_APCQ01000241.1:0-11187 GCF_000410615.1 Novosphingobium sp. B-7
TTGTGGAACACTCGCTATCTCGAAATGGCGCTGGCGGACATCGGCACAGCCGACGAAATCGCACGCCACATCGCGCCATTGGGCTGGGAGCATATCTCGCTGACCGGTGACTATAGCTGGAATGTTGAAGATCAACCCGATCCGGACGCCTTGCGACCGCTGCGCGCCGTCAACTCCCTACTTGCCGCGTGACGTTCGCTATCCGTTCGCCCTTTCCGTGCAGATACGTCACTTTCGTGTAGTCACCCCTTCATCGGTGCTCAATCCAAATACGCTATATGCTTTGGCACGAGGCGATCAACTTATCATCCCGCAGCCGGCCAAGAAGTCATGCGGGGCGGCGGGATAATGCCAGCCATAAATCCAAATATGGTCGGTTCATCGTCTCCTGCCTGGTCGTGCATCTAAGCTCGCTCAGCGCGAAACTCGGCGAGGCCTGCAGCACGTGGACAGCGCAAAAAATTACTCAGCTGGATGGACTTGTAACGGTTTTGCGCCGGTCACCTGAGCGTTTTAGGCTCGCAACAGGAGACCAACGAGATGATCAAGCATTCAGAAGAGTTCAAGCAGGAGGCGGAGCGGATTACGCTGACTAGCGGTCTGCCGCGTGAACGGGTCGCATCGGATTTGGGGATAGGGAAGTCGGCGCTTGGCAAGTGGATTGCACAATATCGACCGACGGACCTGATTTCAGCGCCGCAGGCAGATCTGGCTCGCGAGAACGAACGCCTTCGCTTTGAGAACCGCGTGCTCAAGGAGGAGAGGCATATCCTAAACGTATGGCCCGCCCCGTCGACAAGACGTAAATTCGAGATGGCATAATGGGCCTGCATCAACGTATCCGGTCTCAAGACTGTAGCCCTGGCCAAGATGGATATCCGCGCAGTCTGGTCCTCATAAAAGCTCCGGTGCCGAGCACCACATTTAGGACCAGGTTTCCAGGCTGCCGGTATGACCTGTTATGCCATCTTCGTTTCACCCCTCGCAGACATCGTGAGCGTGCGGCGTTCGCGTCGCTTGCTATTTCAGACGATCAGGCAGCCACGGGTTCGGGCCAATCGAAGTCTTCTTCGTGTCGCAACACCGCCCACGCAATGCGCGCAATCTTCGCCGCCAGCGCCACCACCACGGCACCGGTCGCATCCATGCCCGCCACGCTGCAACTATTCTTGCCAAGATCGATCCCGAGCACGGCGATAGGTGTCGTCGTCATCGGTCCTCTCCTCAGTTTCCGACACCATCATAGCGCCGACGCATAAGGGGCGGGTCATTCCATAAAAGGCCACGCAGTTCTTCGCGAGCCAGCGGTCGTGAGGTTCGCGCTCGTGGAGAGCTGGCGTCATGTCTGGCCGATCGAGGCGATCTGCCGGGTGACGCAGATCAGCCCTCGTGGTTATCGTTCGTGGCGGTCACGACCAATCTGCCAGCGCAAGCGCACAGACATGAAGGTACTGGCCCAAATCCAGGAACAGTACAGCCTGAGCCTTGGCAGCTATGGTCGCCCTCGCATGACGATGGAGCTCAAAGAGGCAGGCCTCGATGTTGGTGAGCGCCGTGTCGGTCGACTGATGCGCCTCAACGGGATCAAGCCGGTTCGCACCCGCAGACACAAGGTAACCATCGACAGCAACCACCGCCTGGGCGTCGCGGCGAACTGGCTGGACGGCAATTTTGTTGCAGCTGCGCCCAACCAGAAGTGGGCCGGCGACATCACGTATGTCTGGACGTCAGAAGGCTGGCTCTACCTGGCTGTCATCCTGGATCTGCATAGCCGCCGTGTCGTGGGTTGTGCCGTTAGCGACAGGATGAAGAAGGATCTGGCGATCCGGGCACTCGATATGGCGGTGCGCCTGCGCCAGCCACCAGAGGGCTGCCTTTTCCATTCGGATCGCGGCAGCCATTATTGCTCCCATGACTATCAGAAGAAGCTGCAGGCCCATGGCCTGCGTCCATCGTTGAGTGGCAAGGGCCATTGTTACGATAATGCCTCCGTCGAAACATTCTTCAAATCACCGCAAGCCGAACTGATCTGGCGGCAGACCTTGCCAACACGCCGCCAGGCAGAGGCTGCCATCTTCCAGTACATCAACGGGTTCTACAATACCCGTCGGCGCCATTCATATCTGGGCGGCATCAGCCCGCTCGCGTTCGAGGCCAAGGTGGCATAATGAGATAGGTGAACGGCGCAAAACCGTTACAAGTCCAGGACGCTCCGAAGACCCATCGCGTCTGACGCGACCGCGATATTCCCTGGCTGATCGCGACGGCGACGGAGGTGATGGCGGGACAGAGGTTTCTTCGATCTTACTGACCAGTGCGAGTCGCTGTGCGCGGCGGGAGACCTGCTTGAGCGCTTGGCTGCGGTGGTGGACTTTTAGGTTTACCACGGACCGCTGGTTGTGGTGCTCCGGCGGGGTGCTCGTGGCAAGGGCGGGCGACCGCCCTTCGATCCGGCGTTTATGTTCAATATCGTGGTGCTGCTGGCGCTCTACTCACTGCAGCACGAAAGATGCGAGTTCCAGGTCAAGAATCGGGTGCCGTTTCCAGCGCTTCCTTGGGTTCGGGCTTGTTGGTGCTATTCAGGACGTGACGACGGTGTCGATCTTCCGCGAGCGCTTGGCCAGAACGAAGGCAATCGAACAGCTGTTCCGCCGTCGCGGTGCCAAGTAAGCGTTGCCGCCAATTCAAGAGAGAGAATTTCGAAACGCAGTGCGATTGAGCGATTTCACTGGGAATGACGGCCTCGGCCTTCCGAACACTAAGAATCGCGCTACTCTTCCTTGCTGGCGATGCGCAGGATGGTCGCCAAAGGTGGTGACTCATCACGAGTAAGAGGTGGCAAGATCGAGGGTATGTAAAGCTTGAGATAGGCGACTGCGGCGCGTTTCGCCTCTTCGATTGCGTCGTCAACGACCCGCCCATGTTCTAAGACTGAAAGACTGAGAAACAAGTCGAATATCTCGATAGCATGGAAAAACACATGCGGCCGATTCGGGATCTCGGGTAAATTAAATTGTTCGCCAATCATTTCGATGAGGTTGTGGGCGAGTTCGCGGTCATTTTGCCGCTCGCCGCGCCTGATCTCCATCGGTGTCTTTGGGCCAAGCAGCAGCCTGCACATGGCGCTGTCCTTTTGAAGCAGAGATGCTCCTCTGCTCATAAAGGTTGTGAATATATCTTCCCAATTCTCTTGGGTGTCTATGGGTTTGCAAACAAAGGATTGCAAAAGCTCCGCCATTTGCCGCGCGACTTCAGAATAAAGCGCGCTGACATCAGGGAAGAGGTGATATGCAGAACTCTTCGGAATTCCGGTGTGCTGCGCGATGTCGGCGAGGCTGATCTGATCGATATCGTTCTCGAGCAAAATTTGCCAAGCGCTGTCGACCAGCAGCTGTCGCCGTGCGACACCACGTGCCTGCATCCCCCGTTTGCGCGAACTCTTGGCCTCCATCTGCTCCCTTCCAAAACTGCTGAGCGGCAGCGGACAGCGCGGCCTACCAGCGTTGACGGCGATCCTTAGCCAAAAGTGTGGCAAGGGGAACCCCCGGCCGACACGTTCGCAAACTACACAACCCTCCCAAACCGGTATTTGCCCACACCGGGCGTCTTTCGGGGAATGACCCTGGTTGCGATCGTCGTGCGGCGAATTCTTTCCGGATGGGCATAGCCTGTCAACGGGAAGAGTCCTGCAAGATAGCGCGCGGCGTAACGATAGCTCATCCCTGCACCAGGCCGAGCAAGCAACGCGCGCAGACCTTTGCAGTCGCGCTTTCCGACATCCGAGAGCTGATCAACTCGCGATCCCGACGATCGATTGAGCAGCCGCGGCATTCGTACTGGTATTCTGCCGAAGAGAGTGAAGACCAGCCGACGGCGGTAATCCTTGTGCTGCAGATGGCAATCAGACCGGCAAAGGCTGGACCTCTTGTGTCGCAGCGCTCCTCACGAAGCCCGGCCAAAGCGGACTGTACCGCCTAGACCATTGCATGGATGGCCGGTTGCTCCAGTGCAAAGTCGTGCGTCCATCACAATGCTACGAGCTATCTTGCTGGTTAAGTGTGGAACTAATCTGGCAAAACCGCAGGTACTCACAACTTTGTGACGGTCCCTGCTACATTTGGCGAATCCGGTACGGAAACCCCGTTACGCGCTTGCGACGATGTGCATCGGCGTGGGGCAAGTCATCGCGCTTCTCCTCAAGCGGGTTTGATCAAATGATCTGCCGATTGACAGCTCCAGCATCTTCTGGTGCCATTGCCCAGCGCAGTTCACACCGGCAGCACGTCAAAGAGGACGTGCGATGCGAACATCTATTATGGTCATTTCTGCCATTGGCCTATGCCTTTGGACTTCAAAGATTTCGGCTAGACAAGCTGAGTTGTTGCGTTTTTCCGGGGCCGCCAGTGAGATCAACGAGGGTGAAGGTCTTATTGTCGCGCAGGATATCCTGCAGCGCATGCAGAACGCCTCTAAGTTGTCTGCGGAGCATGGGTATCTATTGATGCCACATGATTCAACAATGCGAAATGACTGCGAAGATTATCGCTATGCCCCAACGTATTGGCTGTCTGCAGAGACTGAGCGTCGCCGTGCAGTCTACTTGCCGATCGTTGTCAGAATCGCGTGCGAATTCGGCCTCCCGGCCCGCTTGCTGGACGCCGTCATCGCGCAGGAATCTGGATATAACTCCAGAGCAATAAGTCCTGCGGGGGCAATGGGTATGATGCAAATTATGCCTGGTACCGCCCGCTCCTTAGGGCTCGCTTTTCCGTGGGACCCAATTGCGAATATTCGCGCCGGCGCGCGCTATCTCCGCGATCAGGCAAACCGATTTGGGCGCATCGACTTGGCTTTGGCCGCCTACAATGCCGGACCTGAGCGCAAGTCACTCAACGCAGGCTATATCCCGGCCATTCCGGAAACCATGACTTACGTGCGCACGATCACTACGAACTGGGCGAGGCTTGCCACCGAAGCGCCCATTGACTCGGGTACCACAGCCAGAGCCAGCGCCGCCGATCTAGCGATAAAAGCGTCAGGCTATCGGGAGGTCGATCTATCGGTCTATGAAGGTATGAACGCTGCAAACCCGATATAGCGTGCATAGAGCACCGCGATCGCCAGAATGCTCGGAAATCCGAGGAAGTACGCAAGTTGGAAGTGCAGCCACACGCGCGGCAGCCAAAGGATCCACCCCACTGCAGACTTCTGCGGCGGCCTGAGCACGCCCGTTCGAATGTCATAGCAGGTCTTGAGCGCAGCGCAGGCCGAGCAGACCGCGGCGAGCACCGCGACAGCGCCGTAGAGCTTCTGCCAAGCCAGAATGGTCTCGGGCGCCATTGCGCGCTCAGGCTTGGAGCGTCTGGTGGTTCTGCATGACCCGCTCCTGGTGCGAGAGCAGCAGATCATAAGCCCGACGCGCGGCCTCGTGAATGATCGCTGGCCGCAGGTCGACCTCGATCGAGCCGCGCCGACAGGTCATGACTTCGAGATAGAAGCTCTTGAGGCTCTCTGTTGCGAGGAATACCGCCTGATTGGCGTAGGCATCCGGATCACGGAGCAGAGCCACGCTGATCTTGGCGCGCACGTGATCCATCCCGAGTTCGTTGAAAATCCGGTCGCGCAGCCCTTCCGGAAGCGGATTGGTCTGTTTGAGGATCTTGTGCAGCCTAGGCCGGGACATCCCCATCCGGTCTGCGAGATGCGCGGGCGGAATACCCTGCCGTGCGAGCTCGGCGTTGATCAACTGCTTGTATTGGTCCTGTTCCCCAGGTCCCGGGTTCGGATTGGCAAAGAGTAAGACCGGTTCCGTCTCGGGATCAGTGCGCGGTTTGAAGACCGTCTCAGGCGTCAAGTTCCTGTGAGGCATTTCCAATCCCTCCCAAGGCAACACGTCTATGGGATGGCATAACCTGTCAAGAGTCTTAAGAAGCGCGTAATACCGCTCCGGAGCTCTACCTAAATGAGATTGTGGCGCTCGGCGAGGTAAACCGCGAGCGGGACCAGGATCTTATCAATGCCCTTTTTCTCGCTGATCTTCTTTACCTTGTCGCGCAGTGCATCGTAGTCGGCCGACCACTTCGGCGTGACCTCAAGCCACACTGCGATGTCGCCATTGATCGCGAATTCGCTCAGGAACAGGTCGAACTCGTCGTTAGAAATCCCGTGGGATTTAAGGCGTTCGCAGGCCCTTTGCACCGTCATTCGCATGGTCTGGAAGCGCCCGGTCCGCTTGGAATAGGCGCACATCGCATCGGCCAGCAGGTCGAAGCACTGCTGGCTCAGGTGGATTCGGACATTGCGGTTGCCTGCGGCCATAGGTGGATCATCCAGGACATGTCTTGCCCCGCATAATGGTCCGGAATCGTAAATTTTGCGAATCCGGCGATTACGGAGCGAGTCGCAGCGCTCGTTTCTTACAGAGGGAAACCAAATTCCCTTTTGGGCAAAAGCAATTCCCGCAGGGGGAAAAGCAGTTCCCGCAAAGGGAATTCCGTTTCCCCAACAGGGAAACAAACCCCTCCGCAGATTGCTGTTTCAGGAAATCTTCCGATTCGCGAGGACACTTCAACGACCTGCTAATTGCTCGGATGAGCGCACCTCTGTTCATTCTGAAGGCCGTGAATGACGCGGCTTTTGGAAAAAAGGACGAGAGATGAAACGCATCACACAAGGGAAGGGGAAAACCCTGCTCCAGGGCGCAGCGGTCGTCGCTGTCGCAGCCCTCTTCGGCAGCGAGGTCGCGATGGCCGGGGCCGACGCCACCTTCAACACGGCACTCAACAGCTTCACCGGCTTCCTTGAAGGTTCGGGAGGCAAGATCATCACCGTGCTGAGCCTCGCGGGCGGCATTGTCGGCCTCGCCTCGGGCCGCTTCAGCCTCGGCCAGGTGGCGATCCCGGTAGGCGTCGGGGTCGGCGCCGGGACCGGCGTTCCGATCGTCACCGCCGCGGTCACCGCAACGATCTGACCCCTAGCGGTCCCCCTTCCGGCCTCATTCGGCCGGACCAACTGGAGGGCGGTGTCGTCTCATGAATCGCTATACGGTTCCCGCGCATCTCGATGATCCGGAACTCATCGGCTTTTGGACGCTCGATGAGTTCCTTGCGATGATCATTCCGTTCGCGTGGGGGATCCTGTCTCAACATATTCTGATTGGGATTTCAGCAAGCGTGCTGGCCTGGTGGGGATTGCGCAAGTTGAAGGCGGGACGTGCCGTCTCGTGGATCATTCATTCGGCCTACTGGTACCTGCCCGGTGCCTTCATGGGCCTCAAGGCGACGCCGCCCTCCCATCTTCGACTGATGGCGGGCTGACATGGACCTCTCGATTTCCCACGGCCAGGCGCAGCGGCTCCTGAAGCAGCGCAACCTCCTGGCGATCACCGCGACAGGTCTGTTCGGCCTCAGCGTTCTGCTGACCCTAACCGCAGCGCACCGCGACCACGAGGTCGTGTTGCAGCCGGTGCTGGCTAAGCCGCTGACGCTATCCTCCAGCCACGTCGACAAGGACTATCTCGAGCTGGTGACGCGCGATGCCGCGCTCCTCACGCTCAACCGCTCGCCGTCGAACCTGCAATACTGGATGGATTCGATACTCTCGATCACCGATCCCAGGACCCACGGCCGGATGAGGGCCGAGCTCATGAAGGTGTTCAACGAGCAGAACGGCTCGAGCGTCTCACAGTATTTTACCATCGAGCAACTGAGCGTCGATCCCGATGCCCTGACCAGTGAGGTCAATGGCGTGCTCCACACCGTCGTCGGCTCGAAGGAAGTAACCGCCGAGGCGCGGACCTTCCGCTTCGTGTGGAGCTACTCGGGCGTCAGCCTCAAGCTCGCCGGGTTCGGCCGCGTCACCAAAGACGGCGCCGGTACTGACGCCGGCAAGACCAGCAACAAAAGCGATGGGGGAGAGGGGTGATGGCCCAGCTTGGATGGGGCGCGATCGGCGTTGGCGCAGTGCTTGCCGGCAGGCCCTACGCAATCACCGGAAGGCCGGTCGGCGCGGCGCTCATCTGCCTTGGCACATTATGCCTCGCTGCTCCCGCCGTGGCCGATCAGAGCATCCCTGCCGCCGACAACGGCACGGTCGCCTGCATCGCCTCGGCCAAGGACCTCACCCGCATCAGCCTTGTCGGCGACCAGTTCGCCTCGGTCTCCAAGATCAGCACAGGCAACCCGGCCGAAGACTTTAGAATCGTCAACGAGCCGGTGCGCGGCGACATCTACCTTTCTGTCCCCGACGGCTTTGCGAGGAGCAACCTCTCGTTCTTCGGCACCACCCGGAAGGGCTACGTCTACAAGTTCGTCTGCCAGGTGCGTGGGAACGACGCCGAGCAGGTCTTCGTCACCAATACCGCGATCAAGGCCGAAGCGGCACGCGACTGGGAAGTGCGAAGCTCGCCCGAGGACAGCGCGGTGCGTCTCGCGCAGGCAATGTACCGCAGCGAGACCATCGAGGGCTTCGAGGTGCGCCAGGACGTGCTCGAGCCGGTCACAGTGGGCAAGCTCGAGGTGCAGCAGGTCGGTGAATACCGCGGCGCCGACCTAAAGGGGCTGGTCCTGCGCGTCCGCAACACCGGCCGCGAGGCGCTGGCCCTCGACGAAAACATGCTCGCCGCCAAGGGTGCGGTCGCCTTCATGACCCCGGTCAGCGAGCTCGCGCCAGGGCAGGCCGCCGCCGTCTACTTCATCCAGTCTAACGGAGGCCGCTGATGGATTGGAAGAACCCCTTCCGCAAAGGGCCCAAGGCGCTCGACGGACCCGCCGGCGACACTGAAGGCAGCGATGCTTCGCCGCTCGGCGATGCGATTGTCGCCAACGAGGCGGTCAAGAAGAAGCAGATGCTGCTTCTGGGGGCAGGCGGTCTAGCCGCGCTGCTGATCGGCTCGACCTACATCTTTTCGGGGGGCGCCAAGAGCAGCGACGCACAGGTCAAAAAGGAAGTCGGCGAGGTTTCGGTCGACGAGATGGTCAACAAGAACATGGCCGAGAAGGAGTGGCGCGCCCAGTCCGAGGCCCAGATGATGGCGATGGACAACAATATGCGCGCGCTTGCCGCCCGAGCGCAGCGCGCCGACCAACTCGAAGCGCAAATGGCCCAAAGCCAGGCACAAGCTGCGGGAGTCTCGCCGGACACCGAGCGGGTGCTTTCCGCCTACCAGAACGAGAACGAGCAGCTCAAAGCGGCGCTCGCGGCGGCGCGGCAGTCGCCGGTCATCGGCCAGCCCCTTGTCGGTCCGGGCGCGACGCCGATCGGGCCCAATGCCATGTACGGACGCACCAGCCCGCCGAGCTACCAGAGCGCGCAGGCGACCCCGGCCGGGCAAGCTGCAGCCGCCGCGGCGGGCCTGCCGAGCGGCCGGGGCAGCGAGGTCAGTCTCGTATCGTTTGGCGAAGGTGCGAGCGGGACCGGCAGCCCGGTACCCAAGGGCAACACGGTCTTCACCGACAGCGCCAATTACCTGCCGCCGAACTCGATCGCGGTCGCCAAGGTCATCGTCGGGGTCGATGCGGCGGCGGGCGTGCAGAGCCAGACCGATCCGCTTCCCGTGGTCCTGCGCATCACCGGCCCGGCGCGCTCGGTCTACGACAATGGCCGCCTGCTCACCACCAATATCGCCGGATGCCTGGTCAACGGCGCGGCGCGCGGCGACCTCTCTTCGGAAAAAGTCTACGTCAAGCTGCAGCGGATGACCTGCCCGCAGCCAAACGGCCGCTACGCGGTCTCGGACGTCAAGGGCTTCATCGCCTTCGGCGGCAAGACCGGGGTGCGGGGGCGCGTGGTGAGCCGCGAAGGCTCGCTCATCGGCCAAGCCTTTCTTGCTGGGCTCGCCGGTGGGTTCGGCCGCGGTTTCTCGGCCAACACCAATTCGATCCTTCAGGGCACCAACGTCAATGTGAACGGGCAGCGCCAGAAGCTGGGCGCCGGGGAGATTCTCCAGGGCGGGCTCGGCGAGGGCGTCGCGACCTCGGCCGACACTGTGTCCAAATACCTGATCGAACGGGCCGAACAGTACCAGCCCGTGATCGAGATGCCGACCGGGATCGATGTCGAAATCGTGTTCCTCGAGGGCGTGTTCATCAACGGATGAGGAGGGTGCCATGAAGCTGAAGTCACTGAGCTTGAAATCATTGAATTGGGGGCCCAGCGCCCTTCGCAAACTGGCGATGCCGCTCGCGGCGATTGCGCTCGGCAGCGGCGGATCGCTGGTCTGGGCGAACGCCAATGCCAATGCGCCCAATGTGCCGTCGGAGACCGATCTTGCGGTGACCGCGGCGCTCAAGGAGCGCCTGCCGCGCACGCAGGTGAGCCGGGTCAATTGCCAGCTCGTCGATGGAGTCTGCGAGGTCACGGCCGGATCGCAGCTGTTCTACGTCGACCGGACCGCGCGCTATCTCCTGATCGGCCGCGTCTACGACATGCAGACCCGCCAGGACCTGACCGCGGTGCGCCTGCTCGAGGTCAACCCCGACCTGCTGGTTGGCGGGGCCGCCGGCAGCAGGCAGGAAGCCCAGGAAGTCGAGACCCCGCGTCGGGGCGTGAATGCGCCAGCGGCGAGCGGTGCCCCCCGGATGATGTCGCTCGCCGCACTGCCCGAGGCGGGCGGCATTGTCTGGGGAGCAAGCTCGGGCCCGACCGTCACCGTCTTCAGCGACTTTCGCTGCGGCTATTGCCGGGCGCTCTCGGGCGTTCTCGAAACCATGAACGTGCGGGTGATCGAGCGGCCGATCTCGGCGCTCGGCAGCCGCGACCTGGCAAACCAGGTGTTCTGCGCGCGTGATCGCCGCAAGGCGGTGAAAGCCGCCTATGCCGGCGCCCCGATTACCGACACGCGCACCTGCGACACATCGCCGCTCGATGCCAACGAACGCTTCGCCCGCGAGCAGGGGCTTGCCGGCACGCCGGTCATCGTGCGCTCGGATGGGGCGGTGATCGAAGGCTTCCGCCCGCGCGAGGTGCTCGAGCAGTGGCTCAAGGGCGCCCGCTCGTGACCGCGCTTGACCCGAAGCAGCTGGCCAGCCTCCACCGCGCCGTAGCGCGCAAGTCGCGCGGGCAGGTCTCGCTGCCGCCGGTCGCGATCGACCGGGCCGAGGCGATTGCACTGTGGCACGAGGTCGCCGCGAGCTTCGACAATGCCGAGGGCCGGCTGCTCGCCGCACGGGATCTCGAGCGCCTACGCCG
>NZ_APCQ01000120.1:0-1115 GCF_000410615.1 Novosphingobium sp. B-7
CGGCAGGCCGATGCCGCCAGCCTCCGCGTGGCCTGCCCCAATCGCGCAGCGGCGTGGGCAGGCGACCAGGCACCCAGGCCTGGACCTGTGCCGCCGCGTCGATCGGCAGCGCCCATTGCCGGCCATCCCAGGCATAGCTTTCATACGATCCGCCAACGCTGCCGGCCGCAGCATCGGCATCGCCGCCCGCGAACGGCAGCAGCGCGCCCGACTGCGCGGCAATGCCGACGTGGGGATGATCGATCACCACCAGGTCATAGGCGCGGGCAAGGTCTTCCACTGGATGGGTTTCGAACGCCTGGAGCGAGCGCCGCTCCCACTCGATCGCCGTTCCGGTGAGCCGCGCCCACTCGCGCGAAGCGGCCACCAGCGGCTCGTAACCGCGCGGGTGATCCCACGTCATGCCCTTCAAGGTCGTCTCGCTCATCCCATCCTCCTTCTTGCCTGCGCGGCGAACAACACCGGTTGACTCCGGGATCATCACAGCTTAGCAATAATATAAATCATATAAAAATACTATTGCAGATTTTTCGGAGAGGTATCTGCGATGATCATCGAACAGTTTTTCGAAGACTATGTTCTTGGATCGGAACGGCGAAGTTTTGGCCGAACTATCACCGAGACCGATTTCGTCGTGCATGCCGGCCACACCGGAGACTTTTTTCCGCATCACATGGATGCGGATTGGTGCGCCACGCAGGAGATTGGCCAGCGCATCGCCCACGGCACTCTGGTGTTCAGCATCGGCATCGGCCTCACCGCAACGGTGATCAACCCGCGCGCCATGTCCTATGGCTATGATCGCCTGCGCTTCATCCGCCCGGTGCACATCGGCGACACGATCACCACGATCACCCGCATTGCCGACAAGCGCGACCATCCCAAGCGGACCGCCCAGGGCGTGGTGACCGAGACGGTGGACATCCGCAACCAGCGCGAGGAAACCGTGCTCGCCTGCGAGCATCTCTACCTGGTCGATCGCCGTTCGGCGGCGGCCTGACGCAATGCGCCCGATCCGCCCCCTTCCCCTGCTGGCCGCCACCCTGGTCGTGGCCGTGGGCAGCCTCTCGCTCGTTGCGCTGGCGCGCCACGGCAGCGATGGGGCTGCCGCCGCC
>NZ_APCQ01000119.1:0-9432 GCF_000410615.1 Novosphingobium sp. B-7
GTGTCGGCCTGCTCGGGCGGCTCTGCCACCACCACGCCGCGCCGCCGCCGCATCCGATCGCGACACAGGTTGAGCGTGACGAGATGCAGCCAGGTGTCGAACCGCGCCTGCCCCGGGCGCCACCGTCCCGCCTGTCGCCAGGCCCGCACGAACACTTCCTGTGCCACGTCCTCGGCCTCGTGCCGATCGTGCAGCAGGCGGCTCGCCAGGGCCAACAGGCGCGGCAGCTTGGCCCCGACGAACTGGCGCACCGCGCCATCCTCGCCCTGGGCCATGCGCGCCAGCAATGCGGCGTCGGGATCTGCCTCGCTCAAGCCAGGGCCTCGCAGGCCGGTGTCCCGAAGATGGTGGGCACGGCGGCATCAGCCTCAGGACGGGTTTTGCTGCCCGTCACCCTGCATGCCGTGGTCGCCCATGCCTTCCTGGCCACCGGCACCACCGCGCATGCCGCCACCCCGCATGCCTTCACCGGGCCGCATGCGCTCGTCTGGCGTCAACACGCCATCGCCATTGCGGTCCATGCGGTTGAAGCGCTCGGTCAGGGCAGCGGTGATTTCCGCCTTGTCGAGATAGCCATCGCCATTGCTGTCCATGCGCGTGAACTGCCGGTCGGGGTCGCCCCGACCGGCCATCATCGCCGTCAGTTCCGCCTTGCTCACGCGGCCATCGCCATCGGTATCGGCGGCCATGATCCGCCCCATCTGGCGCGCGACAAAGGCATCGCGGGTCACGCCCTGGCCCGCTGCCGGCGGAGATTGCGGTGCGTCCTGCGCCAGGGCCGGCATCGCCGGGGTGAGCGCCAGGAACAGGGATGCCAAGCCAAGTGTTTTCATAAGACCTCCATCGAGCCTGGCCCTTTAACGGGGCATGACGCGAATTCCGTCGCACCCCGCTGCAAATGCCGAAGAGGAAGCAAGAATGTTCGCGCTAAAGCTGACCTAGCCCCCGCCCAATCGATTCTCGCTGGCACGATGGCGCCGCTGCGCCCACATGCCCCAGCATGAGTCATGCCCCCCTCCCCGGAACCGTGTTTCTGGTCGGCGCCGGCCCCGGTGATCCCGATCTGCTCACGCTGCGCGCCGCGCGCCTGCTGATGAAGGCCAAGGTCGTGGTGCACGATGGCCTGGTCGATCCGGCCGTTCTGGCCATGGCCCCGCGCGGCGCCCGCTTAGTGTCGGTGGCCAAGCAGCGCGCGCGCCACACCATGCGGCAGGAAGACATCAACGCCCTGCTGGTGGCAGAGGCACTGGCCGGGCACGATGTCGTGCGCCTCAAGGGCGGCGATCCGTTCATTTTCGGCCGCGGCGGGGAAGAGGCAGAGGCCTGCCATGCCGCTGGTGTGCCGGTGCAGGTGGTGCCTGGGGTCAGCGCCGCACTGGGCGCAGCCGCTTCGGCACAGATCCCGCTGACCCATCGCGAGAATGCCTCGATCGTCTCGTTCGTGGCCGGGCAATGCAAGGGCCTGTCGGATCAGAACTGGGCGGGCCTGGCTGGCGTTGGCCGCACCCTGGTGATCTACATGGGCGTGGCCACCGCCACCGCCATCGCCGAAAAGCTGATGGCCGATGGCCTGGCGCCGACAATGCCGGTGGCGGTGATCGAAAATGCCTCGCGCCCGCAGATGCGCGTGGTAAGGGGCGCGCTGGCGGGGCTGGCCGACCTGGTCGAGCGCGAACGCATCAAGAGTCCGGCACTGATCGTCATCGGCGAAGTGACCGCACGGGGAGACATCATGGAATTGCAAGCGGTTGTGGAGGCAGCCCGATGAGCGAGAAGATCAAGATCATCACGGGCAACGACTTGCGCACGGGTGACGTGATCTGGTGGACCGGCGAAGGCTGGTCGCGCCATGTCGACAATGCAGTGGCGGTAACCCACGATGCCGACGCGATCATCGCCCGCGAAAACGCCAAGCAGGTGGTGACCGACACGCACGTGATCGATGCAGTGGCCGCCGACGGCGCGGTACGCCCGGCCCACATCAAGGACCGCATCCGCGCACTGGGGCCCACCGTGCGCCTCGATCTTTCGCTCAAGCCTGCCGATCCGCAGGCCGGCAGCTGGGTAATCTGACCATGTATCAATACGATCAACACGACCAGGCGATGGTCGATGCGCGCGTGGCCGAATTTCGCGGCCAGGTGGCACGCCGCCTGTCGGGCGAACTGACCGAAGACCAGTTCAAGCCGCTGCGCCTCAAGAACGGGCTCTACCTCCAGCTGCACGCCTACATGCTGCGCGTGGCGGTGCCCTATGGCACGCTCAATTCCACGCAGATGCGCGTGCTGGGCGACATTGCCGACAAGTATGACCGTGGCTACGGCCACTTCACCACGCGGCAGAACATCCAGTACAACTGGATCAAGCTGGCCGATGCGCCCGATATCCTGGCAGACCTCGCCAAGGTTCAGCTCCACGCGATCCAGACCAGCGGCAACTGCATCCGCAACACCACGGCCGATCACTTTGCCGGCGCCGCCGCCGATGAAGTGGCCGATCCGCGCCCCTATGCCGAACTGCTGCGCCAGTGGTCGACGTTCCACCCGGAATTCGATTACCTGCCGCGCAAGTTCAAGGTGGCGATCATCGCCAGCGAGACCGACCGCGCGGCCATGCGCCTGCACGATATCGGCATCCAGATCGTCAAGAACGAGGCGGGCGAAATCGGCTGCAAGTTCTTTGCCGGCGGCGGCATGGGCCGCACCCCGATGATCGCACCTTGCATTGCCGAATTCGTGCCCGCGCTGCAGATGATCAGCTTTCTCGAAGCGGCACTGCGCGTTTACAACCGCCACGGCCGGCGCGACAACAAGTACAAGGCGCGGATCAAGATCCTGGTCCACGAAATCGGCGTCGCCGAATACAGCCGCCAGGTGCAGGAAGAATTCGCCCACATCCTTACCCTGGGCCTCGAACCGCCGCCGGCCGAGCTGGAGCGGATCAAGGCGATGTTCGCCGATCCCGGCCTCGAAAGCGGGCTGTCTGACGATCTCGATCGCAGCGATCCCGATTTCGCGCTGTGGGTCGATCAGAACGTGCACACCCACAAGCAGGCCGGCTATGCGATCGTCACGATCAGCCTCAAGCCGGTGGGCGGCATTCCGGGCGATGCCACGGCCGACCAGATCCGCCTGATGGCCGACCTCGCGCGTGACTACAGCCTCGATGAACTGCGCGTCAGCCACGCGCAGAACATCGTGCTGCCGCATGTGAAGAAGGCCGATCTCTATCGCGTCTGGCAGGCGCTGGATGCCGCGGGCCTGGCCACGCCCAATCTTGACCTCATCACCGATATCATCGCCTGCCCCGGCCTCGATTACTGCGCGCTGGCCAATGCCCGCTCGCTGCCGCTGGCGCAGAAGATCACCGATCGCTTTGCCGATATCGGCCGCCAGCGGACCTTGGGTGAATTGAAGCTCAAGATTTCAGGCTGCATCAATGCCTGCGGGCACCACCACGCCGGCCACATCGGCATCCTGGGGGTGGATCGCAAGGGCGTGGAAAACTACCAGTTGCTGCTCGGTGGGGCTGAAAGCGCCGACACCTCGCTCGGCACGATCACCGGCCCGGGCTTTTCCGAAGACGGCGTGGTCGATGCCATCGAAAAGGTGACGGACGTTTACCTCGCCCGCCGCGAGGGCGCGGAACGCTTCCTCGATACCTATCGCCGCATCGGCATGGCCCCGTTCAAGGAGGCGATCTATGGTTGAGACCGTGCTGCGCTATCGCACCGACGAGCCCGTGGGTGACCCCGCCGTGACGGTGGATGCCTTTGCCGCGCAGAGCAATGCCACCGCCGTGCGCATCGAGCCGGGCGACGATGCCCTGGCGCTGTTGCCGCACCTGGAGCGCATTGCCCTGATCGAGGTGAATTTCCCCTCGTTTGCCGATGGCCGGGGCTATTCCGCCGCGCGGTCGTTGCGCGAACGCGGCTATACCGGCGAACTGCGCGCGGTGGGCGATGTGCTGATCGATCAGCTTTCGCACATGCGCCGGTGCGGGTTCGATTCCTTTGCCCCTGACAAGCCGATCAGCGCCGAGGCGGCCGAAGCCGCCTTTACCACCTGGCCGGAAGTCTATCAGCAGACCGTCGATGGCCGCGCCCCGATCTGGGCCGCGCGCCACCCGGCCGCGAAAGCCTGAAGCCATGGCCAGCCCCGCCCGCACTCCCGACACGCTCGACCTTGGCCCGCGCTTTACCGCGGCCGAGGTAGCCGCGCTCAACGCGCGGTTCGCTGATGCCTCCACGCAGGATATGCTGGCGGCCGTGCTGGGCGAAGGGCTGGCGGGGCGCGTGGCCGTGGTCTCCAGCTTTGGCGCGGAAAGCGCCGTGCTGCTGCATCTGGTGGCGCAGGTCGATCCGGCAACCCCGGTGCTGTTCCTCGACACGCACAAGCATTTTCCCGAAACGCTGGCCTATCGCGATGCCCTGGTGGCGCAACTCGGGCTGACCAACCTGGTCGTGCTGGAACCCGATGCCGCCACCGTGGCCAAGAAGGACGAAGCGGGCCTGCGCTGGTCGTGGGACCCGGATGGCTGCTGCGAAATCCGCAAGGTGATCCCGCTGGCCAAGGCCATGGCGGGCCTCGATGCCACCATCACCGGGCGAAAGGGCTTCCAGTCGTCCACCCGCGCTGGCCTGCCCCGCTTCGAGCTGGACAGCAGCGACGCAGTTGGCCGCCTCAAGATCAACCCGCTCGCCAGCTGGACCAAGGACGCGCTGGACGCCTATTTCACCGTCCATGGCCTGCCGCATCACCCACTGGTGGCGCAAGGCTATCCCTCGATCGGCTGCGCCCCCTGCACCAGCAAGGTGGCACCGGGTGAAGACCCGCGCTCGGGCCGCTGGAAGGGGTGGGACAAGACCGAATGCGGCATCCACGTGCCTGGCAGCACGGATGACGGCGACGGCAGCGAGCTGCCCCCCGGCTACGAACCGGTGTTCTGACCCGCGCCCAAGCCTGCGGTTTCCTTATGGTTCCGTGCAAAATTTGATCGGTCCCGCAGGGTTGATCCGGGCGCGCGCTTTCGTCAAGGCAGGCCAGTCCCGCCTGCCCGGAAAGCCCTGCCCTTGACTGACGAGATCGCCCCGATCACCCCGCTGCGCCGCCGCCTGATCATGTGGCTGGTCACCGGCGCGCTGTTCATGGAAATCCTCGACGGGACGATCCTGACGACCGCGCTGCCCTCGATGGCGCGCACCTTCGGTACATCGGCCGTCGCCCTCGACATCGGCATTTCGGCCTACATGCTCGCACTCGGCGTGCTGATCCCCGCCAGCAGCTGGCTGGCCGATCGCTTTGGCTCGCGCCGCATCTTCGTGACCGCGATCGCGATCTTCACGGTGGCATCGGCGCTGTGTGGGCAGGCGCAATCGGTGCCTGAATTCGTCGCGCTGCGCGTGCTCCAGGGGATTGGCGGCGCGATGATGACGCCGGTGGGGCGCCTGGTGGTGATGCGCCACACCCCGCGCGACCAGCTTATCGCCACGCTTTCAGCGCTGATCTGGCCCGCGCTGTTCGCGCCAGTGGTCGGACCGCCAGTGGGCGGCTTCATTACCGAGCACCTGGGCTGGCGCTGGATCTTCTATTTCAACGTGCCGCTGGGCATCCTCGCCCTGCTCGCGGCGCTGTGGCTGATCCCCGACGTGCGCGGCCCGCGCCGCCGGTTTGACTGGACCGGCTTTGCGCTCACCGCCGTCGGCGTGTTCGCCTTGCAGATCGGCCTGGAGCATAGCGCCCGGCGGATCGACGCTTTGGGCCTGGGCCTGGTGTGTGCCGGGCTTGCGATGCTGACGATCACCATGGCCCACTTGCGCCGCAGCCCGAATCCGCTGCTGGATCTTGGCGCGCTCAAGATCCCATCGTTTCGTGCGGCGGTCAGCGGCGGATCGCTTAGCCGCATGGCGATCGGCGCCGTGCCGTTCCTGCTGCCGCTGATGATGCAGGCCGGTTTCGGCTATGGCGCGGTGCATGCCGGGCTGTTCGTGGTCGCGCTGTTTGCCGGTGACATCACGATGAAGGCGCTGGTCGAACGCATCCTGCGCCGCTTCGGCCATCGCAACGTGCTGACGATCAACGGCGTGATCTGCGCCGCCTCGCTGCTCTCGCTTTCGGCAATCGGCCCGCATTCGCCAGCCGTGCTGGTGGCGGCCCTGTTGTTCGTCAACGGCCTGGCCCGCTCGCTCCAGTTCTCGTCGCTTTCCACCCTGGCCTTTGCCGATGTGGACCGCACCGCGATGGGCGATGCCAACGGCCTGTTCAACACCATCCTGCAGCTGGGCGCCGCCGCCGGCGTGACCGCGGCGGCGATGAGCGTGCACGCCGGCGATGCTCTCGCCGGCGCGGTTGGGCTGAACGGCCAGGGCGCGGACTATCGCTTCGCGTTCATTGCCATGGCCGTGCTCTCGCTCGGCGGCGTGATCAGCGCGCTGAAACTGCCGCACGAGGCCGGACGGACGCTGACCACGGGATAAGGCGCAAAGAAGCGCAGCCCTATCGCGCCATCCGCCCGTTCAGGAACAGCGTGACGCAATAGCCAACATGCGCGGCCAAGGCGGCAGGATCGGGCCGTGGCGCGCCATAGAGCAGCCGGCTGACCTGACCGGCCAACGTCAGGTCGAGGAACGCCAGCGCATCGCGCGCCGGGTCTGCCGTGGTGATCAAACCGGCGTGCGCCCAGGCGCTGAGCCGATCGGCCAGCGTAGCCTCGATTGGCTCCACCGCTTCGCGCCGATACAGTTCCGACACCTCGGGAAATTCCGCGCCTTCAGCCACCGCCATGCGACCCACGAAAATATTCTCGTCGCTGGTGATCCACGCCAGCGCCAACAGCCCGAATGCCTGCAGCCAGCCCTGCGGATCATCCGCCGTGATGCCGGCCGGATCAATCGCGCTGCGCCAGCGCGCGGCAATGCGCTGCACCACACCGCCAAACATCGCCCGCTTGGTGGGAAAATGCCGGAACATCGTGGGCTTGGACCCGGCAAAGCGCTCCAGAATGCGGTTGGTGCTGGCCGCGGCAAAGCCATGCGCCATGAACTCGGCCTGCGCGGCATCAAGAATGCGCTCGCGCACGGCTTCGGGCTTGCGGCTGCGAATCGGTCGGGCGGCTTGCGTCGTCATCGTCCTTGCCATAAAGAAACCAACAGGTTTGTTTAATTCGATAGCGGGAGAGCTTGGCCATGTCTGATTACGTGCGCAACCTCTGGTATATGGCGGCTTGGGAAAACGAGGTGCCCGATGATGGCGTGCTCGCCCGCCGCCTGCTCGATGCCCCTTGGGCGATCTATCGTCTGGGCGATGGCAGCTATGCCATGCTGGCCGATCGCTGCCCGCACCGGTTCGTGCCGCTCAGCCGGGGCAAGCGCGTGGGCGACATGCTGCAATGCGGTTATCACGGTCTGGGCTTTGGCGCCGATGGCCGCTGCGCGCATACGCCATTTGCCACGCCGGTCCCTGATGCCCAGGTGGCCACGCGCCCGATCGTGGCGCGGCACGGTGCCTTGTGGTTCTGGCCGGGCGACGCCGCGCTTGCCGATCCTGCGCTCATTCCCAATTTTTCTTTCGTGACCGACGGGGCAGAAGTGGTGTGTGAAAGCCTGCTGATGGATGCAGGCTATGAATTCATCACCGATAACCTGATGGACCTGAGCCACGCAGAATTCCTGCATGTCGAAACCTTCGGCGTGAACGGCTCGCTGTTCGGCGGCAAGCACAGCGTCGAAACCGATGATACCGGCGGCATCTGGAACAAGTGGGACATGGTCGATGCCAAGGCGCCGGAATGGGCCAAGCCCATGCTGCCGCCCGGCACCAATACCGACCAGAAGATGCACATCCGCTGGCACGCGCCAGCATCCATGGCGCTGTTCATCGAACTCACCCGCGGCGACAGCGGCCAGCCGCTGGTCCCGCCGATGGCCAATCCGCACATCATCACGCCGGCAACGGCCACTACCTCGCACTATTTCTATACGCGCGAACCGGGCGATGCCGCCAAGGCCATGGCGCTCAAGGTCTTCCTCGAAGAGGATGAGCCGATGATCCAGGCTGCCGAAGCCGGCCTCGATGGACAGGAGTTCTGGGCGGCGCGGCCGCTGATCCTGGCGTCTGATGCCGGCGCGGTGCGGGTGCGCCGCCGCCTGATGCAGTTGCGCAAGCGCGAGGCAGCCGAACCTGCCCTGCAGCCCGCATAACGCAACCGGGCTGGCGTCCTACAGCCAGCCCTCTTCCTTGTACCATGCCGCCGTGGCGTGGAGACCCAGCGTGGTTTCCACCTGCGGCTCCCACAGGCTGGCTGGCGGGCGGGCGCCATCGCTCACCGTCCAGTCGGGGTGGCACATATAGCCCACGCGATCGAGCGTGAGCTTGGCCTTGTCCTTGCGGGCCCAGCGATCGGCCTTGGCCACCCATTCCAGCACGCCGCGCGGCAGCGGCAGCGGCTTGACCCGCTTGCCCATGGCGAGGCCGATGGCGCGGGCCAGATCGGTATGGCTCCACCCACCGGGCGTGCCATCGTCTGGCTCGAACGTCTGGCTGGTGACGTCCTCGCCACCGGGCACCAGCGCGATCAGCAGGCGCGCCAGGTCGTTCACATGGATGATCGAGGCGCGTCCCTCGGGCGGCAGCGGCACGATGCCCTTGCGCGCCAGCTTGAACAGCTCGAACATCTCGGTGTCGCGCGGGCCATAGACCGCCGGCGGGCGCACCACGGTCCAATCCAGGCTGGATGCGCGCACGATCATCTCGCCCTTGCGCTTGCTGGCGCCATAGACCGACAGCTGCGGCTCGCGCGCAGAGAGCGACGAGACGTGGACGAAGCGCTCCACCCCGCCCGCCAGCGCGGCGTTGACCACGTTGAGCGTGCCGGTGACGTTGCCAGTGTGAAACCCGGCCTCGTCCGGCGCGTTCACCACCCCGGCAATGTGCAGCACCACCCCGGCACGATGCACCAGCCGCTTGAGCGCGGCGGTATCGTGCAGATCGCCCTGGACCCATTCGATGCCCTCGCGCGCGGGTTGCGGGCGGCGCGTCAGCGCGCGCACGTCCATCCCGGCGCGCGCCGCCTGCTCCAGTAGGGCTTGCCCGACGAAACCGGTGGCACCGGTCACCGCCAGCAATTCCCCCGGTCTTTGGCGAAGCGCCATCATGCGCCGATCCTCGACACCGGCAGCCTCACAATAGCACCATCTGGTCCCGGTGGATCAACGCGGAGCGCGGCGCATAGCCCAGGATCGCCTCGTGCGCCGACGAGGGATGGCCCAGCAGCCGCGCTGCCTCTGCCGCGTCGTATTCCGCCAGGCCGCGCGCCAGGGTCTGCCCATCGGGGCCGATCACGGCAACGGCATCGCCCCGCGCGAAATCGCCGTCGATCGCGGTGACGCCGGCAGCGAGTAGGCTGGACCCGCGCGCCAGGGCAGCGGCGGCACCG
>NZ_APCQ01000118.1:0-3727 GCF_000410615.1 Novosphingobium sp. B-7
CGGCGCCGGCATCCATGAAGCCACGGTTGCGCTCTACGACGGCTTCCTTGCCTGGCGGCTTGCCCGGCGAAAGGATGCCTTGCCGAGCCCGCGGCTGATCCTGCTGCGAAAGCAGGAAACGCGGGTTCTGGCGCCATCGACGCGCAACCAGATCCAGCTGGCGATCAAATCGTTCTACCGCTTCTATAACGGCACCGACGACTTCGCGGTCGATACGGCTGAGGTCAGCAAGGTCTATGACGGGCACCGGATCTACAAGCCGTTCCTCGAGCATATCAGCCAGCGTCGCACGACGCGGCGCAAGGACCGCTATCTGTCGGGCGATCCCGGCCGTGTACAGCAGCAGGTGCTCAAGAAGCGCCTGACGCCAAGCGAGGTCCTGCGGCTGATCGAGGCGTGCGGTCTCGCGCGCGACGCGTTCCTGATCGTGCTGCTCTACAATACCGGTCTCAGGATCGGCGAAGCGCTGGGTCTGCGCCATGTCGACATCGACCTCGCTGAAAAGGTCGTCTGGGTCGTTCCGCGCGAAGACAATGCCAATGGCGCCCGCGCCAAATCCGGCCGGACGCGCGGTGTGCCGGTCCACGACTACGTGCTCAACATGTACGTCGACTACCTCACCAGCGACGAATATCTCCCGGCCTTCGAGTCCGGAGCGGAGTACGTCTTCGCCAATGTGAAAGTCGGCATGATCGGGCACGCCATGAGCCTGTCCTATGCCCAAAAGCTCGCGGGCCTGCTCGAGCAGCGCACGCATATCGACTTCAGCTGGCACATGTTCCGCCACAGCCATGCATCCGAAGCGATCGCGGCGGGATACAGCCTGCTCGAAGTGGCCGATCGCCTCGGACATGCCAGCCCGCAGACAACGGCCGCGTTCTACCAGCACCTGTTCGCCTCGGAAATCCGCAGGCTTTACCTCACAGGTCCCGACGAGGTGCATGAAAGGCTTGAGAAACTTCGCGAGGCAGAGCTTCTTAGAAGGGATATGCGATGGGCATGACGCCGCTGGCGCTCGTCGGCGGCACACCGCATGATACCGATCGCTACAGCAACTGGCTCGAAGCTCGGCTCGGGGGACTATCCCCCCTTCTCGTTGAGAATCCTGTCTGGTCAGACGCCATAATGAACGAGGTGTTCGGCCATTCCTGGCTGAGCCAGACATACGCAAGTCTGCCGCTCAGCGCTGCGGTTCCGGTGCTGACCAACGAGATCAAGGCCTACCTCGCGGCATCGGTGCTCGATGATCGCAAGGCCGACACCCAATGGTTCCAGCGCCGGATCCCGGTGATCCGATATCTCGTCGAGGAAGGCGCAAGCCTGCTTCAGCATTTTGGAGCGGGCTGTCTGGCGGACATCCCCCACCCGGGCTTCGGCGCGTCAGATGGCGATACTGCGAAGACGAAATGCCACAACGATGCCGTCCTCGAACTCTACGCCACATGGTACGGCGAACAGTACGGGCGGCGGAGGCAAAGCCAGACCCGCCAATGGATCCGGGACGGCGAGATCGTCACCACCCAGTATCGATCACCGGAAGTGCAGCTGTTCGGTGATATCCATCGCTTCTCGATCATCAATCGGGCGCAGATGGCGCCGATGCATGACCGCGACATCATCTGGATCAACGATCTTTACAGCGAGGAGGACACGCGCTTCCGCGACCGGCAACGCCGAAGCGACACTTATCTGAACTTCCTGTGCTTCGAGCCTTGGCTGCGCCCGTTGATGCGCGGCTTCCTGCTCGACAAGGTCGCACATGGCGAACTTGCGCCGGCGACCCTTGTGGGAATGCAATCGCGCTTGCGAACCTTCGGGCAGTTCCTGCACGGCGAGGGCATCGCCGAGCCCGGGCGAGTCACTGAACTGACGATGGAGCGTTACCTCGCATGGGGAAACGCGCGAAATGCCGCAGGCAAGAACTGGTACACCGACATCGTGCAACTCCTGCGCGCGGCTCCGGTCCTGCTGCCAGGCCAATGGCCGCGGATCGCACTCGACAAGCGCGCCGCACGGCGCATCCGTTACAAGCAGGCACCGGACGACCCGCGGAACCGGCTTTACGCATCACGCGAGGGTGCCAACCGGGCCGCCCCGCCGGAAGCCCTGGCGGCCATGGTGGCCAGGCTCGACGAACTGCCCGCCCCTATCCCGGTAATCTTCATGATCGGCGTCACGACCGGGGCGCGGGCCGAAGACCTGCATGCCCTGCTCTTCGACTGCCTGCGGCCCGATCCGCACGACACGCGCTTCATGCTGTTCACGTTCTGGCAGAACAAGGTCAGCCGCTGGAATACCAAGCCCTTGCTGGTCACCGATCCTGCGCACCAGGCGATGATCAAGCTGATCGAGGCGCAGCGGGATCATGTCCGGCAGCGTTACGGGCGCGTCACCAAATACCTGTTCCCGGTCTTCTCCGGCAAACGGGAGTCGTTCCTCGGCTACAACTGGACCTTGCAGGAACTCAAGATGCTGTGCCTCAGGCATGGAATCGTCGATGGCGAGGGCAAGCCGTTCGACTTCTCGTGGCATCCACTGCGCCACCATCGCGGGACGCAGATGGCGGCCGAAGGCCATGACATCCTCAGCATCATGTTCGAACTGGGCCATGCCTCGCCCGATATGGCGTCGATGTACGTCAACAAGCGTCTCGACCTCAAGAAGAACGCCTTGCTGCGGAAAGGTGGCGGCCAGTTCTTCACGATCGCGGGCAAGGTCGACGAGGCCGTCGGCGATCTCCTGCTGCGCAAGGAAACCATGCTGGCGACGCGGGTCAGTGGCGGCGCCTGTACGCTGCCCGGCCAGCTTGGCGAATGGTGCGAGCACGCCCATGCCTGCCTGACCTGCCGGTTCTTCCGCGCCGATGGCGACGACCTCGAGCACTTCCGCTGCGAGCGCGCCGGACTTTACGTCGCGATCGAAGGCCTCGAACAGGAAGCGCGGGATTACGAGGAAGGCGGTCAGGCCCGCATGGCCGACATCACGCGCAAGCGGCTGCAACGCAACAAGGATGCCGTCCACAACACTGACACCATCATCCGTTCCATCGAGGAGCACGGTCTCTACAAAGGTCAAAAGCAGCGCTACAGGCCGAGCGCTGCTCGGGAGGAAGCGACGCAATGACTGATCTACGGATCGCCACTCTCAACGATGCCCGCAGCCGTCGTAGCGCTGAAAAGCGCGCCGCGGTCGAGGACGCAATCATGCAACTGCGCGAGACCAGGCAGGCTGTGACGTTCGTCTCGGTGGCTCGTGAGGCCAAGGTCAGCCGTCAGTACCTCTACAATAACTTCGCCGATGAAATCGGCGAGGAACGCGTCGAGACCCGTGCAGAAACCGAGGTCATCGACGGCAAGAAGGTCCCGCTGCGAACGCCCGAGGAATACCGGCACATCGAAGCGGCGCTCCGCAACAAGATCGAGCGGCTTGAGACCGAACTGCGGGATGCCCGTGCCGAAAAGGCCAAGGCGGACCGAACGGCGGAACGTGAGCGCGGCAAAGCCGAACACTGGCGTCAGCTCTACACAGCTGTCCTGACGCGCGTGTCCCCTGGACAGTCCCCCGAACCGCTGCCGTCCGCCGAAGACTGAACCGTTCCGCTCCCATCGGGTTACGATCAATCGAGTAGGAAGTGAGCCGCCTACGGCGTCTTGCACTTCCAACTCCCTTGATCGTCCAAATAATTAGCGAAACACAATGGACAGGCATAATGCCATCAAGCCATTGA
>NZ_APCQ01000117.1:0-4046 GCF_000410615.1 Novosphingobium sp. B-7
TGGATCACCGCGCAATACCGGTTCGATCGCTATCGCAGCCAGGGCAGCGAGCCCGGCCCGCGCGTGCTGCTGACCAGCGCGGTGCGCGCCCTGCCGCTGGCCCTGGCCGAAGCGGCGGCGGTCACCATGGTGCGTGATCTGGTCAATACCCCCGCCGAAGACATGGGCCCGGCGCAACTGGAGGCCGAAGCCCGCGCGTTGGCCAAGGCGCACCACGCCACGATCCATGTGATTGCCGGCGATATGCTGGAGCGGGACTATCCGATGGTCCACGCGGTGGGTCGTGCTGCCGCGCGCAGCCATGCCCCGCGCCTGATCGAGCTGGAATGGGGGAACCCAAGCCATCCCCGCGTGGCCGTGGTGGGCAAGGGCGTGTGCTTTGATTCCGGCGGCCTCGATATCAAGCCGGCCTCGGGCATGGCGCTGATGAAAAAGGACATGGGCGGCGCGGCCCATGCCCTGGCGCTGGCCGGGCTGATCATGGGGCAAAACCTGCCGGTGCGGTTGCATCTGCTGGTCCCGGCAGTGGAAAATGCCATTTCCGGCAACGCTTTCCGTCCGGGAGACATTCTGCGCACGCGCCAGGGCTTGAGCGTGGAAGTGACCAACACCGATGCGGAAGGGCGCTTGGTGCTGGGCGACGCGCTGACCCGTGCGAGCGAGGCCAAGCCCGAACTGGTGATCGACTTTGCCACGCTGACCGGCGCGGCGCGGGTGGCACTGGGCCCCGATCTGCCCGGGATGTTTGCTCGGCGCGACGAGACGGCGCAGGCTCTGCTCGCCGCTGGGATCGGGCGCGATGATCCGTGCTGGCAATTGCCGCTGCACGATGCCTATCGCGAATGGCTGAAATCCGATGTCGCCGATCTGCAGAATTCGCCCAGCAATGGTTTTGCCGGGGCCAGCGTGGCGGCGCTGTTCCTCGATCGCTTTGTCGGCGAGGGGATCGATTGGCTGCATTTCGATACCTTTGCCTGGCGCCCAGTGGGCAAGCCGGGCCGGCCCAAGGGTGGTGAAGCGCTGGGGCTGCGCGCGGCCTGGGGCCTACTGCAGGGGCGCTACGCGGCGGGCTGAACGCGGCGCGGATGGCGCAAAACTTGAATCCCGGGGCAAGGGCGGCTAAGCGCGCGCCTTTGCGAATGTCCGGGAACCCGCCTTGTCTGCCGAATCCGATCTTGCCCTTGTCGTTTCCCCGGCCGTAGCGCCCGAGGGAGAACTGGCTCTGTCCGGCCCTTCGGCCAAGGTCGATCCGCTGCGCCTGCCGGTTCGGGGCGATCTGGCGCATGTCCGCCTGGCTGGCCGCGTCTTCGTGCCGCACTATGCCGTGCCGATGCCGCACCGCGTGGTCGCTGAAACGGCTTTGCTCAAGGCCGGGCGCAGCGATGCCGAGGCCATCGCGCAACTGCCGGCGGGCGAAAGCTTTGCCGTGCTGGACATGGCCGGCGGCTGGGCCTGGGGCCAGGCATCGGATGAAGGCGGCCTGGTGGGCTATGTGCCGCTTTCTGCGCTGGAGTTGGTAGCATGACCACGCAGGTTTTCATCGATGGCGCCGCCGGCACGACCGGCCTGGAAATTGCCGAGCGGCTCGCCGGGCGTAGCGAATTTGCGCTGATCACGCTGGATGAAGCGCGCCGCAAGGATGATGCCGCCCGCGCCGAGGCAATCAACGCGGCCGACGTGGTGATCCTGTGCCTGCCCGACGATGCCGCGCGCGCGGCCGTGGCGATGATCGCCAACGATACCACGCGGGTGATCGATGCCTCCACCGCGCACCGCGTGGCCGAGGGCTGGACCTATGGCCTGCCCGAAGTGGTCGGTCGCGATGCCGTGGCCAACGCGCGCCGCGTGTCCAATCCCGGCTGCTATCCCACCGGCTTCATCGCCCTGGTCGCGCCGCTGGTGCGCGCCGGCCTTTTGCCGGCCAACTGGCCTTATGTGGTCCACGCCGTTTCGGGCTATTCGGGTGGCGGCAAGGCGCTGATCGCCCGGTTCGAAGACGATACCGACATTGCCTGGCGCGGCTATGGCCTGGCCTTCGGGCACAAGCACGTGCCGGAAATGACTGCCTATGCCGGTCTTTCGGTCGCTCCGCTGTTCAGCCCGGCGGTGGTGCCGGCGCTGCGCGGCATGGTGGTGGAAGTGCCGCTGTCATTGGAAGCGATGCCCGGCGCCGGTTCGGCAGAGGCGATGTTCGCGGCGCTGGACGCGTTCTATGCCGGCAGCCCGATCGTCAGCGTCACGCAAGGCGCGCCCACCGACGGCGAATTCCTGATGCGCCGCAGCGCCCAGGCCTGGGACGGCCTCGCGCTCAGCGTGATCGGCAGCAAGGACGGCACCCAGGCGCGCCTGGTCGCCCGGCTCGACAATCTGGGCAAGGGCGCCAGCGGCGCGGCGGTGCAGACGCTCAATCTGATGGCAGGCCTGCCGGAAACCGCGGGTCTGTCGCTGTAATTCGCGATCCTCATCCGCAAAAAAGGCGCCGGAGCGATGCCCCGGCGCCTTTTTACGTCAACACGCGAAAGATCAGTCTTCCGGCGCGATGGTGACCTTGAGGCCATCGACGACCGGCAGCTGGCACGACAGGCGCGACGTGGCGGTGCGGTGGTCCGAGCTGTCGAGCAGGTCGTTCTCGTCTTCGCTCATCGTCGGCAGCGCGTCGGCGCCATCATCGACATAGACATGGCACGTGGCGCACGAGCAGCACCCGCCGCACAGGGCAAGCAATTCGTCAAAGCCGTTATCGCGGATGGCTTCCATCACGGTAAGGCCGCTATCCACTTCGATGGCCTTTTCGGCACCGGCACGATCGACGACAACAAGCTTCGGCATTGTCTAAAGCTCCTCATGGTGGGCGGGATTCGCATCGATCTCTGTTCGCCCTTCGTCCCGGCTGCTAATGCCCTGGGAAAATATTGGCCAGAAAAATTTGAGCATGTGCGAAGGGATGCAGCGCCGAATGGGACTTTCTAACCAGGCGATCACGGCGGGACTGGATCATCTCGCCACGCAGAACCCGGCTTTTGCCGCAGCTTTGGCCAAAGTCGGCTATCCCGAACCGCGCATTCGCGAAACCGGCTACCGTACGCTGCTGCGCACCATCGTCGGGCAGCAGGTGAGCGTGGCGGCAGCCGCATCGGTGTGGGCGCGGCTCGAAGCGCTGCTGGGTCCCGACATGCCGCCGGCCGATCTGCTCGCGGCCGATTTCGATGCGCTGCGCAGCTGTGGCCTGTCTCGCCAGAAGCAGGGCTATGCCCGCTCGCTGTGCGAACTGGTGGTATCGGGCGCGCTCGATCTGGCGGCCTTGCCCGATGATGATGAGGCGGCCATTGCCCAACTGGTGCAGATCAAGGGCGTGGGCCGCTGGTCTGCCGAAATCTATTTGCTGTTTGCCGAAGGACGGCCCGATATCTGGCCAGCAGGAGACCTTGCCGTGCAGGTTGGCCTGGGCAAGTTGCTGGGCCTGCCGGAACGGCCGAGCGAGAAGGAAACGCGCGCCCTGGCCGAGCCCTGGCGCCCGCATCGCGGCGCCCTCGCGCTGTTTACCTGGCATTGCTATGCCAATCCCGCGCTATGACGAAATGCATCTTCGTCACCGGTGGCGCGTCGGGCATCGGCCGGGCCATCGCCATCCGCTTCGCCCGGGAAGGCTGGTTTGTGGCGCTGGCCGATGTCGATAGCGCCGGCATGGCCCAGACCGGTGCGCTGCTGCCGGCCGGGCGCTGGTCAGCTCACCTGCTCGACGTGCGCGATGCCGCTGGGTGGGACATTGCCTTGGGCTTGGCCGCAGCGGCAGGGGGCGGCGTGATCCATGTCGTCGCCAACAACGCCGGCGTGCCGCTGGGCGGCGCCTTGGCGCAGTGCACGGTGGACGAAATCGAACGGGTGATCGCGATCAACCTGACCGGCGCCACGCTGGGCGCACGGGCGGCCTATCCCTGGCTCAAGGCGGCCGCGGGGCAGGGCGCCTGCCTGCTCAACACCGCCAGCGCGGCTGCGCTCTATGGCACGCCGGGCACGTCGGTCTATGCTGCCACCAAGGCGGGCCT
>NZ_APCQ01000116.1:0-3343 GCF_000410615.1 Novosphingobium sp. B-7
GGCGAGCAGCCGCAGCAGCGCCTGCGTGTCGGCGGCGGGCAGCTTGCCCGAGTCGAGCGCGCTCAGCGCTTCCATCCGCGCCGTCACGAAATCCTGCGCGGCAAAGGCGCTGCGGGCCTTGGCAGCATGGGCGGCGGGATTGTCGCCACAGCCGGCCAGCACCAGGGCCAGCGCCAATGCCGGCGTGATCAGCGCGCCGCGCGGCAGACCGGCACGGGCATGGCGGTGCAAAAACGATGGCAGGATAGCGCGCCTCATGCCGGTTGCCATGCCAGCAAGGCCTGAAACTTCGGTGAAGATTGCCGACCGGCCACGCAAAACCCCTTGCCACAGGGCGCTGCCCCCTTGACCTTGGGCCTACAAGCCACCATCGCGGCCGGCAATATGCGGCCCCGCATCGGCGTGGGGCCATAGCCAAGGACACGAAGATGGGTTTTCGTTGCGGGATCGTCGGCCTTCCCAATGTCGGCAAGTCGACGCTGTTCAACGCGCTGACCGAAACGCAGGCGGCCCAGGCCGCCAACTATCCGTTCTGCACGATCGAACCCAACGTGGGCAACGTGGGCGTGCCCGACGCCCGGCTCGATACCCTGGCTAAGATCGCCGGCAGCCAGAAGATCATCCCCACCCAGCTTGGCTTTGTCGACATCGCCGGCCTGGTGCGCGGCGCATCCAAGGGTGAAGGCCTGGGCAACCAGTTCCTGGGCAACATCCGCGAAGTGGATGCGATCATCCACGTGCTGCGCTGCTTTGAAAACGACGATATCCAGCATGTCGATAACCGCGTCGATCCGCTGTCGGACGCCGACACGGTGGAAACCGAACTGATGCTGTCCGACCTGGAAAGCCTGGAAAAGCGCGTGCCTGCCGCCGCCAAGAAGGCGACCAGCGGCGACAAGGAAGCCAAGGCCATGGCCTCGGTGCTGGGCCAGGCGCTGGAACTGCTGCGCGAAGGCAAGCCCGCCCGCCTCACCCAGCCCAAGGACGACGAGGAAGAGCGCCTGTTCAAGCAGGCGCAGTTGCTCACCGCCAAGCCCGTGCTCTACGTCTGCAACGTGGAAGAGGAAAGCGCCGCCACCGGCAATGCCCACTCCGCCCGCGTGTTTGAAAAGGCCAAGGCAGAAGGCGCCGAAGCCGTGGTGGTCTCTGCCGCGATCGAGGCCGACCTGATCGGCATGGACAGCGAGGAACGCCTGGCGTTCCTGGCCGAACTGGGCCTGCATGAAACCGGTCTCAACCGCGTGATCCGCGCCGGGTATGACCTGCTGCACCTGCTGACCTTCTTCACCGTCGGCCCCAAGGAAGCCCGCGCCTGGACCGTCCATCAGGGCGCCAAGGCCCCCGAGGCTGCCGGCGAAATCCACTCCGACATGCAGCGCGGCTTCATCCGCGCCGAAACCATCGCCTTTGACGATTTCGTCTCGCTGGGCGGCGAGGCGGGCGCGCGCGATGCCGGCAAGCTGCGCCAGGAAGGCAAGGAATACATCGTCAAGGACGGCGATGTGATGCACTTCAAGTTCAACGTCTGAACCTGTTCGATCGGATGGTTGACGCATGGGGAAAGCAGGTTCACCCTGCCCCCCATGCGACACTATGAAGATCTGGAAGTGGGCGCCGTTGCCCGGTTCGGGCAACGCCACGTCACGCGAGAGGAAGTGGTGGAATTTGCGGGCAAGTATGACCCGCAACCGTTCCACCTGTCTGACGAGGCGGCCGCCGCCACGCACTTCGGGCGGCTTTCCGCCAGTGGCTGGCACACCTGCGCCATGACCATGGCGATGATCGTGGAAGAGCAGGACCGCGCCGGCCACCAGGGCCTTGGTTCACCCGGCATTGACGAACTGCGCTGGCGCCACCCGGTCTATCCCGGCGACACGCTGCGCGTGGAAACCACGATCCTGAGCAAGCGGCGCAGCCAATCGCGCCCGGAAATGGGCCTGTTCCGCGCCGAAACCCGCGTGCTCAACCAGGATGGCGTGATCGTACTGACCATGGTGAGCAACGCCATGGTGAGCACGCGCGACCCCAACGGCACCGACTAAGCAGGCAGCGTCCATGAAAAAGGGCGCGCGTGGCATGGCCACACGCGCCCGTTTCCTTGCATCAGATGTGCGTGATCACATCTTCTGGGCAGAGGTCTGATCGGCCGTGACCGGACGATGCAGCGCCGCGTTGTGCTTGGCGTGGTGATGACGCGCGTGGTGCTTCTTGGCCTTCTTGGGGTGGGTCTTGGCCCACTTCCAACGCTCAAGCGAGCGCAGGCGCGTTTCCAGCGTATCGGCACGGCTGCCGGCCGATTGCGCCGCCATCGAGGCGGCCTGGGCGGCCGAACCGGCGCTCTGCGCCGCAGTCATAGCGTTGTTGGCCGAACCCTGTGCCTGCGCCGCAGCCTGTGCCGCGGAATCGGCCGAACCCTGCGCCCGCTGCGCCGTCATTACGCCTTCATCAGCGCGCGCCTGTGCCTGATCGGCCGCAGCCTGGGCCCGCTTAACCGATCCGGTGGTTGCACACCCTGCCAGCGCCATTGGCAGAAGTGCGGAAAGCAACACGATGTGACGACCCTTGTTCATAGGCGTTTCCCTTAGTCTTTGGCGCCCCCGCGCGATGCAAGACGCATGAGAGGGCAAAGAGTCACGCCGAAATGGACCGAAACGCGCCAGATTGGTGCTTTTGCAAGATATGGTGCGCAAACCTACATCGGCTTGCACTGCACATTGCCCTTGGCGGTATAAACCGGGCGGCTATCGGCGTCGGAAATCACCAGTTGCCCGTCAAAGCTGTCGATCACGCCCATCGTCTTGGCCTTGCCATCATCGATCCGCGTCAGCGTCAGCGCCCACTCGCGCCCGGTATAGTGCGACCAGCCGTGCTGCGGCAGCTTGGCACTGCCCTTGTCGGCGGCCAATACCACGATCTGATCCTTGATCTTGATGAGGCCGCGATCTTCCTGCGCCAGCAGCACCGCCCCCATGCCACCATTGTCAGGCACGAAGTTGCATCCCGATCCGGTCAGCTTGCCTTTGGTGATGTCGAAAAAGTCGATGACCTGCGGACTGATCTCCTGCGCCGGTGCCCGCTCCTTCTGCGCCGCCTCAACCTGGGCAATCGCCGCATCGTCGCTTTGCTGCGGGGCTTTGTGACACGCGGCGAGCAAAACCAGAGGCAGGGCAATAGCGGCACGATGCATGGGGTCTCTCCCGTAAAGGTCTGTGATCTGGATAATCGTGGAACAGCTGGCGACCAAACGGTTCCTCGCCCCCTCCATCACGCGCTGCGCGCGCGGTTCCCCTCCCGCGGTGGGGGAGGATCTTCTCCCTGAACAAATCCTCCCCCACCGGGGGAG
>NZ_KE148482.1:0-405 GCF_000410615.1 Novosphingobium sp. B-7
CCCGATGCCCCACCCCCGGCCGACGCCCGGCTGCAGCACCGCATCGATCGCGCGCTGCGCCTGATCCTCAAGGAAGGCGGCCCGGTGCGTCCGCCGCCGCTGCCCTTTGGCCACCCCGACGCGCCCGATGCGCCCCATGCCATCGCCGCGCTGATCGCCCTGCGCCGCAATCTTTTCCCCAATAGCCCCGGCCCGGTCCTGCCCCTGGCAGCAGCCCCCGCCGTGGTGGAGCCACTGGCATGAACCCGCCGACGCCTGCTTTTTCCGAATACATGTTCGGCGAAGTCTTCGTGGCTTCGGCGCCGGTCACCGCCACGGTCGCGCTGATCCTGGCGCTGATCGTGCACCGCGTGCTGGTGGCACTGCGTTTCTACCGCTGGGTCTGGCACCCGGTCTTGTTCGATA
>NZ_KE148482.1:426-2115 GCF_000410615.1 Novosphingobium sp. B-7
GCGCTGCTCGTGCGCTTTCCCCAGTTGATCAATGGATGGCTCTGATGTCGCTGCTCGCTTCCCCCACCTTTCGCAAGACCGTCCAGATCGGCGTGACCGGCGCCATCGTCATCGTCGCCGCCATCGGCGCGCGTTCGCTATGGCTGCATTACCAGGCCGATCCGTGGACGCGCGATGGCCGCGTGCGCGCCGATGTGGTGCAGGTGGCGCCCGATGTGCAGGGCCTGGTCACCCAGGTCGCCGTGGTCAACGACCAGCCGGTGCACAAGGGTGACGTGCTATTCCAGATCGATACCGCGCGCTATGCCCTGGCCGTGCGCCAGGCCGACGATGCCATTGCCCAGGCGCGCACCGGGATCACCCGCGCCCGCGTCGCCCTGGCCGAGGCCCAGCGCGAGGCGGCGCGCAACCGTGGCCTGGGCGATCTGGTGCCGCTGGAAGTGACGCAGCAGAGCGAGACCAAGGTGGCCGATGCCCAGGCCCAGGTCGCTGCCGCTCAGGTCATGCTGGAAACCGCGCAAAGCCAGCGCGAGATGGCCCGGCTGAACCTTGATCGCACCACCGTGCGCGCCCCGGTCGATGGCACGATTTCCGACCAGACGCTGCGCCCGGGCAACTATGTCGCGCCGGGCAAGGCGGTGATGGCGCTGGTCGACAACAGTTCGCTGCGCATCGAGGGCTATTTCGAGGAAACCAAGCTGGCCCATGTCCATGTTGGCCAGCGCGCCACCGTGCGCCTGATGGGCGAGGATCGCCTGCTCAAGGGCCATGTCACCTCGATCGCTATGGCGATCGAGGATCACGATCGCACCGGCAGCGCCTCGATGCTGCCCTCGATCAACCCCAGCTTTTCGTGGGTGCGCCTGCCCCAGCGCGTGCCGGTGCGCATCGCCCTGGATGAACGCCCGGCCAATGTCGCGCTGATCGCCGGGCGCACCGCCTCGGTCACCCTCGCGCCCGACAAGCAGGAGAACGCCCGGTGAAGCGCCTTTTCCTGATCGGTTCGGCCATGCTGGCTCTCGCTGGCTGCAAGGCCGTTGGCCCGGATTACCACGTGCCAAAGGATGCAGCGATCACGCGCCCGGCGGCGCAGGGCGCATTCCAGTCCGCCCCCGCCGCGCTGACCACGGCCGATCCGCTGCCGGCGCGCTGGTGGCATCTCTATGACGATCCCGTGCTCGATGGGCTGGAAGAACAGGCGCTGGCCGCCAATACCGATCTGCGCGTGGCCGCGGCCAACTTTGCCCGCGCGCGCGCCGTGACGGCCGTGGCCGAAGGCGGCAAGGAAGTGGATTTTGGGGTTTCGGCCGGGGCGCAGCACGCGCGCCTGTCGGGGCAGTCCTATCTGCAGAACGAGCAGTTGCCCGTTGCCGATATCGGCGATGTGGGCGCGGAAATGAGCTATCAGATCGATCTGTTCGGCCGCATCCGCCGCCAGATCGAGGCGGCCCGCGCCGATGAGGAAGCGATCGCCGCCACGCAGGATGCGGTCAAGGTCACCGTCGCGGCCGATGTGGCGCGGGCCTATGTCGGCGTCTGTGCCGCCCACGCCGCTGAAGACCTGGCACAGCGCGCGATCACCCTGCAAGGGCATCTGGTCGATATCAACCGCCGCCTGGTCTCGGCCGGGCGCAGCGCCGCTCCCGATGTTACCGCCGCGCAAGGCCGCCTGGCCCAGGCGCAGGCCGC
>NZ_KE148483.1:0-1071 GCF_000410615.1 Novosphingobium sp. B-7
CATGGCGCTGGCCGGAGTGGGCGTGGCCGGTGGCCTGATCGGCGCGGGCGCACTGGCACTGTGGCCGCAAGGCTCGGGCATCCGCACCCGCATCGGCGAAATGCGCCGTGTGCCGCTGGCCGATGGCTCGATGGCCGTGGTCAACAGCGGCAGCGAATTGAGCGTGTCGTTCACCCGCCGCCGCCGCGACGTGGAACTGGCCCAGGGCGAGGCCTGGTTCCAGGTGGCCAAGGCGCCCGACCGGCCCTTTACCGTCACCGCCGGCCGCGTGCGGGTCCAGGCGGTGGGCACCGCGTTCAACGTCCGTCGCGCTGGCGTTGGCGTGGATGTGGTGGTGACCGAAGGCACGGTGAAAGTGTGGAGCGAAGGCGGCGAGCCGCAACTGGTCAAGGCCGGGCAGCGCGCGCGGCTCGATGATGGCGTGGGCCTGGCGGTCAGCGCGATCGCGCCCGATGCCGCGCAGCAGGAACTGGCCTGGCGCGAAGGGCAGATCGTGCTGGATGATGTAACGCTGGCCCAGGCCGCGCAGCGGTTCAACGCCTATCACGAAGATCGCCTGGAAGTGGACCCGGCACTGGCCGACCGGCGCGTGGTCGGCTCGTTCCAGACCAATGACATGGATGGCTTTGCCCAGGCTTGCGCGGCGATGGTCGGCGGGCGGGTGGAACGCGGCGACGGCGTGATCCGCATCCTGAAATAGATACATTCGAAATTTTTTTGGGACCGAGCCGACGGAAAATCGTTGGCCAGTCATCTGTAGGGCCGAACGCCGCAAAGGCGTGACAAACCTTCAGGGGAGGATACCTTGCGATCGATCCATCGCTTCTGCATTTCGTCATCCATGCTCGCCGCCACGGCGGTGATCGCCGCCGCGCCGGCCCAGGCGGATGAACAAGTGCGCCAGTTCGACGTTCCCGGCCAGCCGGCCAAGGACGCCATCGTGATCTTTGCCCATCAGGCGGGCATCCAGATCCTGGCGCCGGGCACGGCGACGCAAGGCCGCCGCATCGCCCCGCTCAAGGGCCGCTATACCGTGGCCGATGGCCTACGCCGCCTCGCCGCGTCGAGCCA
>NZ_KE148483.1:1081-5677 GCF_000410615.1 Novosphingobium sp. B-7
GCCACATGCGCCTGGTTTCGTTCGATGGGCGCACGGCGGTCTTGGCCGATGCGGGCATGCCCGATGCGCGGATGTCTGGCCAGCAGCCGCGCCTGCGCAGCGAACCGCACCCGATGGCCACGCCGGCCGCCGCGCAGACGATCGATCCCGCGCCAGCCCCCGCCGCAGCCGAGGCGCCCGCGCCGGTCGAAGCCTCGCCCGCTGATGTCATCGTGGTCACCGGCAGCACCTCGGGCCGGCGCACGCAGTTCAACTCTTCCAGCAACGTGACGCTGGCCAATGCGGCCGAACTGCAGCGCAAGGCGCCGCGTTCCACCGCCGAAACCCTCGAACTCGTGCCGGGCATCTTTGTCGAGGCGACGGCTGGCCCTGCCTCCAACAACTATTCGGTGCGCGGCCTGCGCGGCGGCGGGCAGACGTTCATCACGCTGGAGCAGGATGGCCTGCCGATCCTCTATGGCGGCGGCGGCGCGGATTTCTATTTCCAGCAGGACCTGTCGGTCGATCGCATGGAAGCGGTCGAAGGCGGCACCTCGGGCGTGCTGGCCCCCAATGGGGCGGGCGCAACGATCAACTTCATCTCGCGCAAGCTCAATTTCGACAAGCTGGGCGGCGCGGTGCGCGCCACCGGCACGACCTATTCCGATTTCCGTGCCGACGCTTATCTTTCGGGCCCGATCAGCGATGGCCTGGCCTATAGCCTGAGCGGCTATTACTGGAGCCAGCGCGGCCAGCGCCATTCGCCGTTCCGCTACAACAGCTATCAGGTGAAGGGCCAGGTCGAGAAGCGCTTCGACGACGATGGCTTTGTGCGCCTGACGCTGCAGCGCCGGGACGAGCACGATCCCTATTATGCCGACATGCCGTTTGCCGTCGATGCCTCGGGCAAGATCGGCAGCGTGCCGGGCACCGACCTGCGCTATGACAACGTGCTGGGCCAGGCGTTCCGCTCGATCGCGGTGCCTGATGCCTCGGCCACGGGCAATCGCCTGCGCACGTTCAGCGGCGAGGACGGCATCCACACCACCTCGTGGACCTATCGCATCGATATGGAAAAGCCGGTGGCCGATGGCGTGAAGCTGTTTGCCCGCGCGCGCTATCTTGATGGCAAGTACGATTTCAATGGCATCTTCCCGGGCAGTGGTTCGGGCACGGCGGGCCTCGCCTCGGCATTCAACTATCTGACGCCGGGCACTTCGCCGATTGCCAGCACCCTGGCGGCGGGCGCGGCGGCGTTTCCGGGCACCACGCAGTTCGGCATTCGCGATACGCTGACCGGCAACGTGATCGCCGCCTCGGATACCGGCACGCTCAATGCGCTCAACGGCAATGGCCTGTTGCAGCAGACCGTGCTCAACCACCAGACGCTGGCGACCAAGGATTTCGGCAGCAATTTCGGCGTGACCTGGGACGCGCGCGGTGACGCGATCCAGAACTCGCTGACCGTGGGCGGCATGTATTACGACGTGCGCCAGCGCAACGACCAATCGGCCGTGGCCACCTTGATCAACGACGTGCGCGACAATTCGCATATCTATGACGTGGTGGCACTGGACCAGGGTGGCCAGGTGCTGGGCCAGCTGACCAACAACGGCATGCTCAGCTATGGCAACTGGGGCCAGGGCATCTACAACAGCCACGTCGAAAGCCTCTCGGGCTATTTCAACGACGAATTGACCGTCAACGACAAGCTGCACATCGACTTTGGTGCGCGGTATGAGCATCAGCACATTTCCGCCAACATCGGCAACACCGCCATGGTCAACGAGGCAGTGCCGGCCGGCACGCCCGGCCTGGCGCGCGACGTGGGCAGCACGTTTGACGGCACCTATACCCATGTCGCCGCCAGTTTCAGCGATTGGGCCTATACCGCCGGGATCAACTACGAGCTGACATCGAATGTCTCGCTCTACCTGCGCGGGGCCAAGGGTTTCCAGACCAACGGCGCCGATACCGGCGGCGCCCATGGCCCGACCGACCTGACGCTCTATGAAGGCGGGGTGCGCCTGCGCACGTCGATCCTGTCTGCCTCGATCGTTGGCTTCCGCACCTTGTTCAAGAACCAGTCGTACCAGTTCATCGATCCGGCCGATCCGGCCAACGCCGTCAACGCTCTGGCTGACAATACCACCAACGGCGTGCAGCTTGACGCCGAACTGCGGCCGACGCGGTTCTTCAGCATCACCGCCACCGGCGTCTATCAGGTGCCGCGCCTGGTGAACCTGCGCTTTGATGGCACGGCGCAGCCGCAATACGAAGGCAACACGCCCGAACGCACGCCGAAAAAGCTGCTGACCGTGACGCCATCGTTCACGCTGCCCCATGGGCTGGGTGAAATCTATGGCCGCTGGAAATACGTGGGCAAGATCTTTGCGGACGCCGGCAATGGCGTGGCGCTGCCCAGCTACAGCGTGTTCACGATCGGCACCAACCTCAACCTGACCGACCAGCTCAACCTGGCGGTGAGCATCGACAACCTGACCAACGCCAAGGGCTTTACCGAAGGCAACCCGCGCCAGGGCCAGACGCAGACGATCGTCAACGGCTATTTCTATGGCCGCGCGATTGCCGGGCGCAACGCCCTGGCCTCGTTGACCTACCGGTTCTGAAGCCCCCTCGTGCCGGGGGCTGCCCTCCCATGGCCCCCGGCACACCCTATCTTCTCCTTCGTCGCCCCGGACTTGATCCGGGGTCCCGCTTCTTGGAGCTTGGCGTGACGCAGCAAGAAAAAGCGGGACCCCGGGTCGAGCCCGGGGTGACGATGGGAGGAACGATTGCTGCGCTATTCAAAGGACACCCCATGATCCCTACCCGCGTGCTGGCCCCGCTTGCCCTGCTGCTGCTGACCGGGGCGGCACCGGCGCCGGTGGTGGAGGAGGGGCTCAATCTCAATTCCTTCGTGCAAGCGGGCGATGTCGCGGCGCATGTGGTGCTGCGTTCGGGCAGCGATCCGCGCCTGATCGTGGCGTTTCCCGCGGGCAACAGCGGCACCGGGCTGTGGTTCGGCAAGCTTGCCCAGCCGGCGCGCTGGACGCTGACCACGCCGCCGGTGCCGGTGCACGAAGTCGATGCGCACGGCCGTCCCTTGCGCGGGGTGCGCCTGGCTGCACAGATCACCACGCCCCGGCTCGATCTCAAGCAGGCGGTGCTGTCGAGCGTGCGGGTGCTGCGCGATTACCAGGCGCTGGGCAAGGCGCCGGCGCAAGTGCTGGTGGCGCCGCGCGTGGATGGCAACAGCGTGGTCTGGCAGCGGGACCGGCTCGATGGCCATGCCGGCTATCGCCTGGCGCTGATCGTAACCCATGGCCGCGTGGCCGATGGCGCGATCCTGGCCGGGCCGGATGGGCGCATCACCCTGGCAATCACCGCGCTGAGCGGCGACCCCGCGCTCACGCCCTATACCGCGCCAACCCTGCTCACTCCGCAGGCCGCCGCCGATCCGGCGGCGCGGCGCGCGTTGCAATTCCTGAGCTATCATGAGAAATTCCTGGCCGGGTCGTGGCGGTTCAACACCTATTTCGGACGGGATACGCTGATGTCGGTGCGGCTGCTCATGCCGGTGTTGACGCCCCCTGCGGTGGAAACCGGCCTGCGCTCGGTGCTCACCCGCCTGTCGGCCGATGGCAATGTCGCGCACGAGGAAGATATCGGCGAATTTGCCGTGCTCGATCATCTTGCCGCTGGCCAAGGGCCAAGCGATGCGCCCACCTACAACTATGCGATGATCGACAGCGCGTTTCTGCTGGCCCCGGTGGCGCGTGCCTACATGGTGGACGATCCGCGCGGGCAGGCGCGCGCCGCCGCGTTCCTGGCCGAGCGCGATGGCGATACCGCGCTGGGTGCGGCATTGATCCGCAACCTGCGTCATGTGGTGCAGGCGGCCGACGCCTTTGCCCGTGATCCGCGCTGGCAAAACCTCATCGCGCTCAAACCCGGCATGGATGCGGGCGAATGGCGCGACAGCAACGATGGCCTGGGCGGCGGGCGCTATCCCTATGATGTCAACGCCGTGCTGGTGCCGGCTGCGCTCGATGCGGCGGCGGCCATGGCCCAGGCCGGATTGCTCGATCCCTATGCCACGGCGGATGATCGCGCGATGCTGGCGCGTGTGGGCCACATGGCGCAAGTGTGGCATGACCAGGCGCCGCGCCTGTTCCTGCAAAGCGTGGATGCCACCACGGCGCGCGCGCGGGTGGATGCCTATGCCCGGCAGGAAGGCGTGCCGGCCGCGCCGGCGCTTGCCGCGCTGGGCAATGCCCCGCTGCGCTATCATGCCATTGCGCTTGATGCCGCCGGGCAGCCGGTTCCGATTATCCATTCCGATGAAGGCTTTGCCCTGTTGATGGGCAAGCCCGATGCCGATCAGGTGGCCCTGGCCGCCGATACCATGGCGCGGCCCTTTCCCGCCGGGCTGATGACCGGCGCGGGCATGGTCGTGGCGGATCCGGCCCTGGCCCCTGCGCCATTGCAGGCCCGCTTTGGCCGCAATGCCTATCACGGCACAGTGGTGTGGTCGTGGCATCAGGCGCTGGCAGCAGCGGGCCTGGCGCGCCAGGCCGCGCGCACCGATCTGCCCGGCGCGGTCTGCGCCAAGGT
>NZ_APCQ01000111.1:0-3133 GCF_000410615.1 Novosphingobium sp. B-7
CCCGCGCTCATCGCGGCGCCGGCGGCCCGGTGGCGGCGGAACCGCGCGTCGAGCCCCTCACCCAGCGCGACCCGCGCGCATTCGCGGGCACCATAGAGCATGGTCGTCGCCTCGGTATGGTGGTTGAGGCGCTTTTCGCTCCAGTAATCCATGATCATCGCCAGGTCGAAATAGTTCGACGGGATGCGCGGCCCCGCGCCATCCACCGCATTGGCAGCGCGGATGCCCTTTTCATCGTGGCGGCGGGCAAAGATCGCCTGCGCCGCGGCATCCGACACGGTGATCGGCGCACTGCCTGATGGGCCGCCCAGGCATTTCTGCAGGCCACCGGTGATCACGTCGGCGCCCCAGCGATCGGCGGCGATTTCCATCCCGCCCAGCGTGGCCGTGGCATCGACATAGACCAGCGCATCCACCTCGCGCGCGATCGCGCCGATATCGTCCAGCGGCTGGGCCATGGTGGTAGAGGTATCACCATGCACGGTGCAGATCAGGCGCGGGCGCACCCGCAGCGCAGCAGCGCGGATCGCCTCCGCCGGCACGACTTCACCCCAGGCCGCGTCCACCGTTTCGAAGCGCGCGCCAATTCGCAGCAGGATTTCCTGCAAGAGCAGGCCAAAGCGCCCAAAATTGATTACCAAGGCGGTTTCACCGGGCTGAATCAGGCTGACAAGCGATGCCTCGATGGCGGCACGGGCGGTCCCGTCGATCAGCATCGTCCAGCGGTTCTGCGTGCCGAAGATCGGGCGATAGAGCGCCATGACCTGGTTCATGTAGCCGGTCATTTCCGGGTCGAACTGCCCCAGCAGATCTGCGCTCATCGCCCGCAGCACGCGCGGATGGGCATTGACCGGCCCTGGCCCCATCAACAGGCGCTGCGGCGGGTCGATTTCGCCAAAAAGCAGGGGATCAAGCACAGGACGCTCCCAGATTGTCGATAAAGCCCAGCATCACCGCCAAGGCGCCTTGCGCGTCGGCCGGTTCCACATGCTCGGCAGGGTTGTGGCTGATGCCGTCGCGGCAGCGGATGAACAGCATGGCCGTGGGGGCCAGATGCGCCAGGTTCATGGCATCGTGCCCAGCACCGGAAACCAGGCGGCGCGGAGGATGGCCGGCGGCCACCAGCGCGGATTCCAACTGCTCCATCAGCGCCGGATCACAGGGCGAAGGCGGCAGATCGTGGATCAGGCGGTGGCTGACGCCCAGGCCGCGTTGCGTGGCAATCGTCGCGATCTCGGCCAGGATGGCCGCCGCCGCGCGGTCACGCCGCACGGCCTCGCCGGCACGCACGTCGATGGTAAAGCACACGTGCCCGGCGATGACGTTGGCCGCGCCAGGCGCCGCCTCGATCCGGCCCACCGTGGCCACCAGATCGCTGGCGTCGGCCTGGGCGATGCGCTCGATCGCCAGGATCATCTCGGCCGCACCTGCCAGCGCATCGCGGCGCAGCGGCATGGCCGATGTTCCGGCGTGGCCGGCCAGGCCCGTTACCGTTACCTCGTAGCGCAGTTGCGCGGCGATGCCGGTTACCACGCCCAGCGCCAGCCCCTCGGCTTCCAGCACCGGTCCCTGCTCGATATGTGCCTCGAGATAGGCCAAGGCGCCGCGATGGCGCGCAGCCAGTAGGGTTTGCGGGGAAAGGCCCCATTCGCCCAGTGCCTCGGCCAGTGCAACCCCTTGGGCATCGGCCATCTCGGGCACCGTATCGAGCAGGCCGGCGAGTGCCTTGCTGGTCAACATCGCGGCGGGAAAGCGGCTGCCTTCCTCGTCGCCAAAGGCGATCACCTCGATCGCGAAGGGCATCCGGCGTCCGGCGGCATGAAGCGCGGCGATGCATTCGATGCCCAGCATCACGCCAAGCGGACCATCATAGACGCCGCCATCGCGCACGCTGTCGATGTGGCTGCCAATGATCAGCGGCGGCCCATTGCCGGTGCCGGGATAGCGCCCGATGAGGTTGGCCGCGCCATCCACATGGGTGGTCATGCCGGCCTCTGCCATCCACGCAGCAAGCTGTGCCAGGCTGGCGCGGTGCGCGGGGGACAGCCACCCGCGATAAAGCCCGCCGGCCATGTCGGAAAAGGGCGCCTGGCCCAGCGCCCGGCAGCGCTCCACCGCGCGCATCCCACCGCCGCTCACCATGCGGCAACACCCCCGTCGCTGCGCGGATCGGTCGCGCCATACAGCGCGCCATCGGCCTCGCGCACCACCGCCCCGGCATGGCCCATCATCGCGGTCAGCGGGCCGACGCGTTCCACCACATGGCCGGCTTGCTCCAGCGCGGCATAGACGGCCGGATCGAGCCCGTCTTCGATCTTGAGCGTGGTGCTGTCCTCACCCCAGGTGCGGCCCAGCAGCCAGCGCGGCGCCGATATGGCCTCCTGCAGGTCCATGCCGTGCCAGACATGACGCGAGAACAGCGCGGCCTGGGTCTGCGGCTGTCCTTCCCCGCCCATCGTGCCATAGGCCATCACCCGCCCGTCGGTCAGTTCGGCCAATGCGGGGTTGAGCGTGTGGAACGGCTTGCGCCCAGGCTTGAGCGCGTTCCAGCCGGTTTCGGCCAGGCGGAACGATGCGCCCCGGTTCTGCCAGGTGATCCCGGTTTGCGGCAGCACAAGGCCAGAGCCGAATTCGAAATAGGTGCTCTGGATCGCCGAAACCACCTGCCCCTGCGCATCGGCCGCGCCAAACCAGCAGGTATCGCCCCATTGCGAAGGCTGCGGCCAGGGCAGCGCGCGGTCCGGATCGATCTGCGCGGCCATCGCGGCGCGTGCGTCGGCATCATCGAGCAGGCCTTGCGCATCACGCGCCATATAGGCCGCATCGCCGCAGTGCGCGTCACGCCACAGGAAGGCCTGCTTGGTCGCTTCCACCAGCGTATGGACATGGCCAAAGCTTTCGCCAGGGCCGCAGCCGGCCTGTTCCGCCAGGGCCAGGATCAGCAGCGAGGCGATACCCTGCGTGGGCGGCGCGCTGTTGTAAAGTCGCCCGGCCTGGGTCGCCACGGAGAGCGGCGCAGGCCGCAGCGCGCGATGGGCGGCCAGGTCTGCGGCGCCCACCGGGCTACCCAACGCGCCAAGATCGGCCGCCACCAGATCGCCGAGCGCGCCGGTGTAGAAATCTTCGATCCCCG
>NZ_APCQ01000110.1:0-1791 GCF_000410615.1 Novosphingobium sp. B-7
TGGCCGGGGGCGTGCTGGCCGATTGGCTGGGCACGCGCAGCCGCGCCGCCTATGCCCGTGTGCCCGCGCTGGCGTTCCTGGCCGGGGTGCCGCTGTTCGTCGCCGGGCTCCATGCCGGCAGCGCCGCGCTGGCGTTCTGGCTGTTCCTGTTGCCCCAGGCGCTGGTCTATATCTGGCTCGGCCCGATCCTGACCGCGGTGCAGCACCTGGTGCCCGCACCGATGCGCGCCACGGCCTCTGCCGCGTTCCTGCTGATCAACAACCTGATCGGCGTGGGCCTGGGGTCGCTGACCATCGGCAAGCTGTCTGACCTGCTCACGCCGCATTTCGGCAACGATGCGCTGCGCCAGGCGATCCAGATCGGCCTGGGCTTCTACCTGCTCGCGGCCGTGTTGATGCTGGCGGGGGCGCGCCACCTGGCGCGGGAATGGGTGGATTGATTTTGCCGCGCCAGGGCGCAACATAGGCCGATGTTGCGCACGCTCTATCCCCCGATCGAACCCTATGAAACCGGCACGCTCGATACCGGCGAGGGGCATGTCATCGCCTATGAACGCTGCGGCACGCCCGGCGCGACGCCGGCGGTGTTCCTGCATGGCGGGCCGGGCGGTGGCATTTCGCCCACCCACCGGCGCCTGTTCGACCCGGCGCGTTATGACGTGCTGCTGTTCGACCAGCGCGGCTGTGGCCGCTCCACTCCCCATGCCGGGCTTGAGGCGAACACCACCTGGCACTTGGTGGCCGATATCGAGCGGCTGCGCGAGATGGTCGGCGCGCAGCAGTGGCTGGTGTTCGGCGGCTCGTGGGGCTCCACCCTGGCGCTCGCCTATGCCCAGGCGCATGTCGAGCGCGTCAGCGCGATGGTGTTGCGCGGCATCTATCTGTGTTCGCAGGCAGAGCTGGACTGGTTCTATCAGTTCGGCGTCTCGCAGATGTTTCCCGACAAGTATGCCCGCTTTGTCGCGCCGATCCCGCCTGCGGAACGCGGCGACATGCTGGGCGCCTATTACCGCCGCCTGACCAGCGGGCCGATGGAAGAGCGCATTGCCGCCGCGCGGGCGTGGAGCCTCTATGAAGGCGAGACGATCACCCTGCTGCCCGATGCGGCCAACAGCGCGCAGCACGATGATGGCCATTTCGCCCTGGCCTTTGCCCGCATCGAAACCCACTATTTCACGCATGGCTGCTGGCTGGAGCCGGGGCAACTGCTCGCCGGGGCAGAGCGGCTGCGCCATATCCCCGCCACGATCGTGCATGGCCGTTATGACATGCCGTGCCCAGCCCACTATGCCTGGGCGCTACACGAGGCCTGGCCCGAGGCGGAGTTTCACCTGGTTGAAGGGGCGGGCCACGCCTTTTCCGAACCGGGTATTCTCGATCAGCTGATCCGCGCCACCGATCGCTACGCGCGATAGGCGCGGCGGCCGGGCACCTGCAACTGCACCACCACGCCGCCGGTGGCGCCGTTGCGGATTTCGATCCGCGCGCCCAGCGTGGCGGCGCGTTCACGCATGCCGACCAGGCCGAAATGGCCCGCCGCGCCTTGCATCGCGCCGGTAAAGCCGACGCCATCATCGCTGATCCGCAGCGTGAGCATGCGGCGGCCGTGATGCAGGGCGATGGTTATGGTCTGTGCCTGAGCATGGCGGCGGGCATTGGCCGCCGCTTCGTGGGCGATCGCCACGCACTCCTCGGCCACGGCGATCGCCACCGTGCGCGGCTTGCCACTGCAGCGCAGGATCACGGGCGGCACATGGCCATCGCTGCATAGCGGCGCCAGCGCGCGCGCCA
>NZ_APCQ01000105.1:0-18491 GCF_000410615.1 Novosphingobium sp. B-7
GTGGGCCAGGGGAGCGCGGGCGAGGGCGGGCGCAAAGGCCGGCGCGAGCAGCGCACCCGCGCCGATCAGGCCCAGCACCTGGCGGCGATCGATCGTGGTGGCGCGCATGGCTCAGTTCACCTTGGCGGCAAAGAGGGTGGCATAGGTTTCGCGCAGGGCCTTTTTCTGGATCTTGCCCATGGTGTTGCGCGGCAGTTCGGGCACGAACACCACGCGGCGCGGCTGCTTGAAGCGGGCCAGCTGCCCCTGCAACGCGCCCAGCACGGCGGCTTCGTCGAGCGCGGCATCGCGCGCCTGGACCACCGCCACCACGCCTTCGCCCATGTCGGGGTGGGGCACGCCGATCACCGCGCTTTCGGCGATGCCGGGGATGGCATCGATCAGCGCTTCCACTTCGGCCGGATAGACGTTGAACCCGCCGCAGATGATCAGGTCCTTGGCCCGGCCGACGATCGCAACATAGCCGGCCGGATCGATCACGCCCATGTCGCCGGTGATGAAGAAGCCATCGGGGCGCAGTTCCTCGGCGGTCTTTTCGGGCATCTGCCAATAGCCCTTGAACACGTTGGGGCCGCGCACCTCGATCCCGCCGACCGCGCCCTGGGGCAGGACAGCGCCGGTTTCAGGATCGGTGATGCGCAGTTCCACGCCGGGCAGCGGCAGGCCGACATTGCCGGGAATGCGCGGCCCGTCATAGGGGTTGGACGTGTTCATGTTGGTTTCGGTCATGCCATAGCGTTCGAGGATGGCATGGCCGGTGCGCGCGGAAAATTCCTTGTGCGTTTCGGCCGATAGCGGCGCCGAGCCAGACACGAACAGGCGCATGTGCGCCACCAGATCGTGGGTGAACGCCGGCTCTGCCAGCAGCCGCGAATAGAACGTGGGCACCCCCATCAGCACGCTGGCGCGCGGCATCAGGCGGATCAGCTCGGCCACGTCGAACCGGGGGCACAGGATCATCGCGCTGCCCGCCGCAATCGTGATGTTGGTGGCCACGAACAGGCCGTGGGTGTGGAAGATCGGCAGGGCATGCAGCAGCACGTCAGCTGCGCCAAAGCGCCAGTAATCCTTGAGCGTGAAGGCATTGGACGCCAGGTTGACGCGCGTGAGCATCGCCCCTTTCGAACGCCCGGTGGTGCCCGAGGTGTAGAGGATCGCGGCAAGATCGCCTGGGCTCGCGGCATATGGGGCCAGATCGGGCGCGTAATCATTGAGGCCAGCAGCCAGCGTGCCTTGCTCATCGGCGCCCAAGGTCAGCCGCGCGGGCACGCCGATGTCGGCGCACAGCGCGGCCATCGCGGCATCGTCCTGCGGGCGGTGGATGAACAGCGCCGGGCGCGCATCGGCCAGGAAATAGCGCACCTCGGCGGCGGTATAGGCGGTATTGAGCGGCAGATAGACCGCGCCGATCGCCTGCGCGGCCAGATAGGTCAGCAGGGCCGTGGGGCTCTTTTCCACCTGAACGGCCAGCCGGTCACCCGGCTGCACCCCGGCGGCGCGGAACAGGCCGGCCATCTGTCCACAACGCGCCAGTGCGGCGCCATAGGTGATCGTCGAAAGATCGGGCAGGATCAGGAATGGCGTATCGGGGGCATCCAGCGCACGGGCCTGGAAAGTGGTGAAAAGGTCCTGCTCCATGCTCATCCCTTTGTGTGTCCGCGATATCGGCGCCGCGGCCGGTTCATATCCCGGCGGGGGCTCGGTGTGCTGTGTGGCACATACATGATGGTTGAATAGGCTTCTAGTGTATGCAAGATGTGTTGTGGAGAAAATTTGCGCATGCAGGATAATCCAATGAACCCCGTCGAGGAAGCGCCCGGCCTGCTCCTTTCCGAGCGGATCCGCATTGCCCTGGCCGACGAGATCACCGCCGGCAGCCTGGTCCCCGGCGCCACGCTGGATGAACAGCAGATTGGCGATCGCTTTGGCGCGTCGCGCACGCCGGTGCGCGAGGCGATCCGCCAGCTGTCTGCCGTGGGCCTGGTGGAAATGCGGCCCCGGCGCGGCGCGGTGGTCTCGGGCTTTACCACCCAGCGCATCATCGACATGTTCGAGATGAGCGCCGAGATCGAGGCCATGTGCGTGCGCCTGGCGGCCTATCGCATGAACCCGATGGAGCGCAGCCGCCTGGCCCAGTTGCACGAGGATTCGCTGGCGATGGTGGAGGCGGGCGATCTCGATGCCTATGACCGCCTGAACTGGTCGTTCCACCAGGTGATCTATGAAGGCACGCACAATGCCTTCATCGCCGAACAGGCCATGGCGCTGCGCGATCGCATGGCCGCGTTCCGCCGTACCCAGCTGCGCGAAACCGGCCGCCCGGTGCGCTCGCGCGCAGAGCATGGCGACGTGGTGGCTGCGATCATGCGCGGCGATGGCGAGGAAGCCGCGCGCTGCATGCGCGCGCACATGTTCAACGCCTCGATCGCGCTGGAGCGCTTTACCGCCAAGCGCGAGGAACTGGGCGGCGGCTGACGACACACACAAGCCGCTGTTTTTCAAAAACGATAATCGGGAGAGGGCAAGGCGATGGCAATTTATGGGACGGCGCTTCTGGCGCTGTGCACGCTGCTGGGGGCGGCGCTGGGGGAATTGCTGGGCCATGTCCTGCATGTGAAGGCCAATGTCGGCGGCGTGGGGCTGGCCATGTTGCTGCTCATCGCGGCCAAGGCCTGGCTGGCGCGCCGTGGCAAGTTGACGCCGGGCCTGCGCCTGGGCGTGGAATTCTGGGGCCTGATGTATATCCCTATCGTGGTCGCCATGGCCGCGCAGCAGAATGTGCTGGCCGCGCTCGAAGGCGGGCCGATGGTGGTGATCGCCGGGATCAGCGCGGTCACGCTGTGCTTTGCCTTGGTGGCCGTGCTGGGCCGGGTGATGGGCGGCCGCCATGGGTGATATCGTGCAAAAGATCCTGGCCGATCAGGGCTTGGTCTTGGCCTTTGCCGTGGTCGGCGGGCTGATGCTGGCCAGCACGGCGGTGTCGCGCCATCTCACCGGCGGGCGCATCCACGCCAGTGCCATCGCCATCCTGGCCGCGCTGGCCCTGGCCTGGTGGGGCGGGGTGCTGACCGGCGGCAGGAAGGGCCTGGCCGATGTGCCGGGCCTGGCTGGGCTGGCGCTGATGGGCGGGGCGATGCTGCGCGATTTTGCCATCGTTGCCACCGCGTTCGAGGTTGACGTGATCGAGGCGCGCAAGGCCGGCTTGATGGGCGTGATCGCGCTGGCGCTGGGCACGATCGTGCCCTTTGCGGTGGGCGTAGGCGTTGCCTGGAGCTTTGGCTATCGTGATGCCGTGTCGCTCACCACGCTGGGCGCGGGCACGGTCACCTACATCGTCGGACCGGTGACCGGCGCGGCGCTGGGCGCTTCATCTCCGGTGATTGCCCTGTCGATCGCCACCGGCGTGCTCAAGGCCGTGTTGGTGATGACGTTCACGCCGATGGTCGCGCGCCTGATCGGGCTCGACAACCCGCGCAGTGCCATGGCCTTTGGCGGGCTGATGGGCACGGTCAGCGGCGTGGCGGGCGGCCTTGCCGCCACCGACGCGCGGCTGGTGCCCTATGGCGCGCTGACCGCCACGTTCCACACCGGCATCGGCTGCCTGGTGTGCCCCTCGATCTTTTTCCTGATCGTTCGCGCACTGGCCTGACTGCGTATACAGCGCGGCATGGCTGGGTCGCCCGCCAGGCGTTTGACGCGCCGGGCAGGGCATGTCGTGCGCGCTGTGTGCACATAAATGCCACATCGCCCAAAACTGGCATACACTATGCCGATCAGGGTTTGACAACGCCGTCAGCGTGAAATACAAAATTACGAAATAGCCGCATTCGGTATGCCCAATCGTGCAGCGAGCCACGAATCAGCATACAGAGCTTGCGCGGTGAACCGGGTTGAGGGTGTGATGGGGGCAAAATCTGCCGGGGCCGAAGGCTGCCCGGCCGGCGCGTGCGCCTCCCTCATGCCAGACATAGAAAAATGCCTGATGGGAGCAGACGCATGACAACCACCTTTGCCATGCCCACCGTATGTGGGCCGAAAATTTCCGCAGCGATTTCGCTGGGCGCGCTGGCGCTGGCCTTGGCCATGCCGGGCGCGGCACTTGCTGCTGCCCCGGCCGCTGCGCCAGCCGCGCCGGCTGCCCCTGCGGCTGACACGCCGCCCGCCGGCGTGACCGATATCGTCGTCACCGCGCAAAAGCGCAGCGAGCGCCTGCAGGATGTTCCGGTGGCGGTCAGCTCGGTCAGCGGTGACATGCTCAAGGCGGCAAACCTTACCAATATCACCGATATCCGCTTCCTGGCCCCCAGCGTGCAGTTTGCCGAATCCAACAGCGTGCGCGGCGAAGGCTTTGCCATTCGCGGCGTGGGTACGTTCGCCTTTGCCGATGGCACCGAACAGAGCGTGAGCGTGGTGGTCGATGGCGTGGTGCTCGGCCGGCCGGGCATGGGCACGGGCGATCTTGCCGATGTGGCGCAGGTCGACGTGCTGCGCGGACCGCAGGGCATGCTGTTCGGCAAGGGCGGTTCGGCCGGCGTGGTGTCGATCTCCACCCGCAACCCGACCCAGAATTTCGAAGGCAGCGCGCGCGCGTCCTACGGCACCGACAACGAGACCAAGCTGGAAGGCGTGCTCAACGTGCCGCTGACCGACAATCTCGCCTGGCGCACCACCGGCTATTTCAACCACCGCGATGGCTTCATCAACAATGTATACACGGGCCAGACGCTCGGCGGGCAGAGCGAGGGCGGTTTCCGCACCAAGCTGCTGTTCAAGCCCGACAGCGACCTGTCGGTGCTGGCCTCGTTCGATTGGGGGCACCATTCCTCGGCCTGCTGCCAGTCGGTGATTGTCGGCACGGTGGGCGCGGCGCCCAACAATTATGTGGTGCAGCGCCTGGCCGCCTACAATATCGTGCCCAGCCTGGATAACCGCGAAACCAATGTGGGCGGTCCGGTCTATCTGAACATGACGCAGTGGGGCGGCTCGCTGCAGGTCGACAAGTCGATCGGCGATTATACGCTCACCTCGATCACCGCGTTCCGCCGCTGGGTGTTGCATGACAACACCGACACTGGCTTTACCGATACGCCGTTCTTCCCGATCAACGGCGCCGATGAAGCGCAGCAGCAGTTGACCCAGGAACTGCGCCTGGCATCGCCCAAGCGCGGCCTGGTCGATTATGTGGTCGGCCTCTATTACTTCAACCAGAACCTCAAGGCGGCCTATCCGCAGCAGGGGCAACTGGGCCTGCCCGCCTCCACCGCGGTCTATAGCCGCAAGGCGCAGCCCGATATCCAGACGCTGAACTATGCCGTGTTCGGCCAGGGCAACATCAACCTGACGCCGCAGTGGAAGCTGATCGTGGGCGGGCGCTATACCCACGATGACCTGACCATGATCCGCTACAACCGCACGCTGGTCAGCCCCACCGACAATGCGTTCCCCGGCGCGCCGCCGCTGTCGTTTGACCAGACCACCTATCCCAGCAATCGCAAGGCCGACAATTTCAGCTACAAGCTGGGCACCGAATACAAGATCACCCCCGATGTGATGACCTATTTCACCTATTCGCGTGGCTACAAGGGGCCGGGCATCGGCCTGGTCAGCGGCTATTCGCTGGGCCAGCCGCTGTTTTCCAACCCGGAAATTCCCACCAACTATGAAATTGGCCTGAAAACCGCGTGGTTCAACCGCCGCCTGGTGTTCAACATCGATGCCTACACCACCGACATCAAGGATTTCCAGACGCAGATTTCCACGCCGTTCATCTTCAACGGCACCAACCTGGCGATCCTGCAGATTGCCAATGCCGGCAAGGTCCGCTCGCGCGGGATCGAAATGGACTTTTCCGCGCGGCCGACCGACCGGCTGACGATCAGCGGGAACGCAGCCTATATCGATGCCAAGTTTGCCTATTTCCCCAACGGCACGTGCAACTATCCCACGCAGCCCGGCTGCTTTGTCAGCACCACGATCCCCGGCACGACCACCACCGTGCCGGCCACGCGGTTCTTCAACAACACCGGCAACGTGCTGCCCAACAGCCCCAAGTTCACCTATTCGCTCAACGCCAATTACGACGTGCCATTGACCAGCGAAATCACCGGCTTCATCAAGGCGAACTACAACTATCGCAGTTCGGTGAACTTCAGCGCCAACGGCGATCCGCTCACCTATCAGCGCGGCTATGGTATTGCCGGTGGCCAGATCGGCGTGCGCGATGCCGATGGGCGCTGGAACGTGGCGGTGTTTGCCCGCAACCTGTTCAACACCCGCTTCGTCACCGCGATCAGCAACAACGGCAGCTATCAGACCGCCTGGCTCACCACGCAGGCCATGCGCACCATCGGCGTGCTGGGCGACGTGAAGTTCTAAGCGGCCGGCCGCGCGCGGGTTCCGTGGAGCCGCGCGCGACGGCCCTTGGCTCAGGCGGTGTGCTGGCCGGGCTGCACATCGCCGCTGGGCAGGATCGCGTCGGCCTCGCCGGCTTCCTCGTATTCGTGGGGGAAGCGCCGCTTGTGGCGGATCGAGGCATAGAGTGAGGCACCGATGATCACCGCGCCGATCAGGCCGGTGACGATCTCGGGCACGTGCACGCGGATGCTGATCAGCATGATCACCGCAAGCGCGACGATGGCATAGAACGCGCCGGGTTCGAGAAAGCGAAACTCGCTCAAGTGCCCGCCCCGCACCAGGGCCACGGTCATCGAGCGCACGAACATCGCGCCGATGCCCAGGCCCAGTGCGATCAGCAGGATATCGTTGGTGATGGCAAAGGCGCCGATCACCCCGTCGAACGAGAACGAGGCATCGAGAAACTCGAGATAGACGAACGCCGCCGCGCCCGAGCGGACCACCTTGCCGGTGGCAGCATCTTCTTCGCCGCCCATCAGGTCACCGAATTTCTGGACCGCGAAATAGGTTGCCACGCCGGCGAGGCCCGCGATCAGGAACGTCTGCTGTTCGCCCGGGTGCAACCAGAACGAGAGCGCGCCAACCACGATCGCGGTGACCAGATAGGGCGCCAGGGGCAGCCGCGCGAAGGCCGCCAGCGGCCGTTCGATCAGGCCGATCCAGTGATGCTCGCGGTCGGTATCGAAGAAGAACGAGAGGCCCACCAGCATCAGGAACGCGCCGCCAAAGCCGGAAATGCCCACATGCGCGCCGGTCACGATCGCTTCGTAGCGGGCATGATCGGCAATCGCGATGCGCGCCGCTTCCCAGGGGGAAACCAGCGCGGCGACCGAGACGATCAGGATCGGGAAGACGATGCGCATGCCGAACACGGCGATGATGATCCCCCAGGTCAGAAAGCGGCGTTGCCACAGCGGGTCCATGTCCTTGAGAATGGACGCGTTGACCACGGCGTTATCGAGGCTGAGCGAGGTTTCCATCACGCCGAGCACGCCGGCGATGAACACCATCGAGAGCGCCGGGCCGATCAACCCGGTCTCGACATAGCCGAGCACGCCGGCGAGGATCAGGCAGACGACCGTGAAGATCATCGAGCCGCGAAAGGCTTGCATGGGAATGACGCTTTCTTGTTGCACTATTGGGTCCCGCACCGGGCGGGCCGGCACGCGTGCTGCGTTAACGGATCGCTGGCGCGGCGCCAACCAACGCTTCACCATGAAAAAAGGCGCGGGTGCCGAATTGTCCGGCACCCGCGCCTCACGCGGTCCTGCTGATCGCGCGCGGTGCGCCGATCAGAAGTTCTTGGTCAGCGAGATCTGCACCGTTCGGGGCAGCGCGCCAAAGCCCATGAGATCGGCATGCAGCGCATTGGCCGTTCCGGTGCCGCTGCCGGTGAGCGGCGCATCGACGCCGCCGTTGATATACTGCTTGTTGGTCAGGTTCTTGCCGATGATCGCCACTTGCCAGTTATCGTCCGTGGCGCCCAAGCGCAGGCCTACGTCGAGCACGGCATAGGCGGGATTGCGCGAGAACTGCTCGCCAAAGCCGGAGACGAGATACGACGCGCTGTAGCGCGTATCGATGTTGAGCCCGGCCTTGAGGCCATTGCCCACCGGCGTTTCATAGTTCGCGCCCAACGTGCCGGTCCAGTGCGGGGCCATGCCCAGCGGCTGGCCGGTCAGGTTCTGGCGCGCGCCGGTGCCGCCTGCGGCGATCGGGGTGCCGGCGGTGGTCAGGTTGCAGCCTTCGGCAATGCTCTGCCCGCCAAAGCACGGGGCGACGGGGAAGTTGCTGTATTTGGCATCGTTGTAGTTCATGCTGCCATGCAGGTTGAGGCCCGACACCGCGCGCGGGGCAAATTCGAACTCCAGCTCCACCCCCTTGGTGGTGGCGTCGGCCGTCAGCGTCTGGAACGCCACCTTGACCGAGTCGAAATAGTCGGTCTGCAGGTTCTTGTATTTATAGGAATAGAGGTTGAGGTTGAGGCGCAGCTGGTGATCGGCCAGCGTGCTCTTGATGCCGCCTTCAAAGCCCTGCACCGTTTCGGGGTTGAACACGAAATCGGCCGCCGGATTGGCCGAGGCGAGCGAATAGATCCCGCCGTTGGAGAACCCGCCCGACTTGTAGCCCGTCTTGTACGAGGCATAGACCATCACGTCTTGCAGCGGCTTGTAGGTCAACGAGAAATCGGGCGACCAGTTGTTGAACACCTGGTGCGCGGTAACCTGCGAGCCGGCCCCCATCGGCCACACCCCGATGAACGTGGGGCTGGTATAGGGCTGGATGAAGAAGCTGTCCTTGGTTTCGTGGGTATAGCGCACGCCGGCATCGAATTCGACCTGGGGCACGATCTTCCAGATCGCCTGGGCAAAGCCGGAAATGGTCTGCCCGCGGGTATAGCTCGATTTGGTGCCGTCCTGGTACTGGTTGATGCCCTGGCTCGGGATATTGTTGTAGCTGTAGCTGACGAACTGCGCGAAATCGCGGCGGGGCTTTTGATAGAGCACGCCGGCCATCAGGTTGACCGGGCTGTCATAGTGGGTGAGGGCGCGCAGCTCGTTGGAAAAGGCCTGCCAGCTGGAGTTTTCCGTGGCCCAGACCGAGCTGGCGCTGGAATTGAATTCGCACGCGCACAGCCACTGGTTGTTGTTCCAGTTGTAGTTGGTCACGTTGGTGATCGTGACCTTGTCGAGATCATAGTTGAAATTGTTGGTGACGGCGGCGGATTTGTAGCGGTTGTAGAGGCTGCCATCGCCGGCATAAGGAAAATTCTTGGCCACCTCGCTCGGCAGGTTGTTCTGGTGGGTGACGAAGTTGTAGCCGCAGGTATAGCCGTTGATCTGCGTCTTTCCGGTGGGGCAGTTATAGGCCACGTAGTTGTAGCTGGAATTGTTGGCCTTGTTGTAATCGAACGAGGCCTTGAGCGTATCGGTCAGCGCGCTGCTCGGTTCGTATTTCAGCGTTACGCGGCCGAGGAATTCGCGGTTGCCCGGCTGGTTGCTGCTGGTGGGATACGAGGTGTAGGTCGGGCTGGGCGTGGGCGAGAGCGGATAGGTGATGGCAAAGGGTTGCGACACGTTGTCATAGTATCCGCCCCAGGCCTTGGTGCCGCGCACCGCCACGCGCAGGCCCAGATCATCGGTCAGCGGGCCCGATGCCACGCCTTCGAGCTGTGCCTGCTTGGCCTTGAATTCATAGCTGGCCTTGGTGCGGAACTGCCAGGTGGGGGTGGGATCAGCGGTCTTGATGGAAATGACCCCGGCCGTGGCGTTCTTGCCGAAGAACAGCACCTGCGGGCCCTTGAGCACTTCCACGCCGGCCAGGTCGAAGAACCCTTCTTCCAGCACGCGGCCCTGGCCGTAATAGACCCCGTCGACCACCGTCGCCACCGATTGCTCGATCCCGATCGACGTGGAGGACGAACCGATGCCGCGCAGCGCGATCTGCGCAGCCGATCCGTTGGAGGCGTGGCCCACGGTAAGGCTGGGCGTGGCGGCGGCGATCTTTTCGATGCTGGTGATGTCACGCTGCACCAGGGTCTGCGCGGAAATGGCCGTGACGGCGACCGGCACCGACTGCGCGCTTTCCACCCGCTTGCGCGCGGTCACGATGATTTCGGCAAGGCCGCTTTCGTGTTCGGCGGCAGGCGGTGCATCGGCGGCTGCGGGCGGTGGTGCTTCGGCGGCGAGGGCGGCGGTGAACGGAGCAAGGGCCAGCGGGCCAAAGGCGGCCGCAGCCATCAGGCGATGGGCTTTGCGAGGCATGGTACTCTCCCTGGCGAGCGCTGTGGGGCGCGTCTGTTGTGCGTGGCTGGGGTATGGTTGAACTGTTCTGGTCCCAAGCCTTGAGGTTAAGCCACGAGCGCCGCGCTGCCCCTGCCTCCGACAATGGATAGGCCTAATCCTTTGACTAGGTGGCGTGAGCCAAGCGCAGCGGGCAGCACATCGGCCAACGAACCGAGAGGATGATGGCTGGCCATGGCGCAGAACCGCTTCTGGAGATTGGATGTGCGCCCACAGGGGCACGATTTCGCCAGCGCCCTGTCGCTCTGCACCGAAACGCTGGCGCCGCTGGGCGATGGCGAGGTGCGGATCGCGGCCGAATATCTGTCGATGGATGCCGGCACGCGCATGTGGATGAGCCCGCGCACCGATGGCTATCAACCACCCCTGCCGCTGGGCGCCAAGATGATGGGGGTGGTGCTGGGCCGGGTGTGCGAGAGCCGCGATCCGCGCTTTGCCAGCGGCACGCTGGTGCGCGGCTTTGGCCAGTGGGCGCAGTTCAGCACTGTGATGCCCCATCCCGCCGGCCTGGTGGCGGTGGACGATGACGTAGCCGATATCCGCCAGCATTTCGGCGCGCTGGGGATGAATGCCTGGACTGCCTATGTCGGCGTGGCCGAAGTGCTGGGCATCGCCGCCGGACAATGGCTGGTGGTGTCGGCCGCCGCCGGGGCCACGGGCAGCCTGGCCTGCCAGATCGGGCGCAACCTGGGGTTGCGCGTGATCGGCATTGCCGGCGGGCCGGACAAGTGCCGCTATCTGCTGGAAACCCTGGGGGTTGATCAGGCGATCGACTACAAGAACGAGGATGTCGCCGCCCGCCTCGCTGCAGTCGATGGCGGAGTGCACGGCTATTTCGACAATGTCGGCGGCCCGCTGCTCGATGCGGTGCTGCCCAACATGGCGCATTATGGCCGCGTTGCGGTATGCGGGCTGGTGGCAGGCTATGATGCCGACAAGCCGCTGCCCGGCCCGGCGCGGTTTGACCAGATCCTGATGCGTCGGCTGCGCGTCGAAGGCTTTTTCATTCCCGATTTCCTGCATCGGGGCGCCGAATTCATGCCGCGCCTGCGCGCCTGGTTCGACGCCGGCAAACTGGTGGCGACGATCGATGAAACCGTAGGCCTGGAAAACACCCTTATCGCCTATGATCGCATGCTGACCGGCAAGAGCCTGGGGAAAGTGGTGGTGAAGCTGTGACGCAGACAAGGCTGGCCACCCTGGCCGATCCCCTGGCCGATTACGTCGCGCGGCGCGACATCACCGATGCGCTGCACCGCTATATGCGCGGGCTGGACAGGCTGGACGAGGCACTGTTCCGCAGCGCGTTCCACCCCGATGCCCAAATCGATTGCGGCGTCTATGCCGGCGATCTCGATGGGTTCGTGACTTTTGCGTTTGGCTTTCTGGGGCAGATGCAGGCCAGCCACCACATGCTGGGGCAAAGCCGGATCGCAATCCACGATGCCGCCCGCGCCAGCGGGGAAAGCTATTTCCAGGCGTGGCACGGTATCCGCGACGCCGATGGCGCTCCGCGCGATCTGTTCATCGCTGGCCGCTATATCGATGCCTATGCCTGCCGCGACGGGCAGTGGTGCATCGTGCGCCGTACCCTGATCAGCGAATGGGCGACCGATATGGCCGCCACCGGCCAGGCGCACATGAATGCACCGCAAACCCTGCGCAGTGCGCGCGGCGGCCACGATCTCTCCGACAGGCCCGCCTGGTAGGCCCGGTTTACGGGCGCAGCTTGTTCTGCGCCACGCTCACCGCGATAAAGGCCACGATCCCGATCGGAAACCACAGGCCGAACTTGTGGGTCAACAGACCGATCGCAGCACAGATCAGCAGCGCGCCAAAAGGTGTGAGGTTCTTCATGCGCGCTGTCGTAACGTATTGAAATGTGCTTTGGCCACCGTAATTTCCGCGTGCCGAGCCGAACGCAGGTCAGCCTTGTGGCGTCACGGCTTCCAGGGTGGCGATGCGGGCGCGCAGGCGGGCTATCTCATCCTGGAGCGGCTGGGTGATCTGCGCCAGGTCTGCCGCGCCGAACCGGGGCGTGATGTGTTGCGGGCAGTTCCAATCGAACCCGACGATGTCGATCACAAACGCGCGCTCGCCAATGGCGGCATAGTCTGCGGGCATCAGCGCCGCGACATCTTCGGGCTCGCTGGTGGTGCGGGCATGGCCGATCAGTTTCAACCGGCGCCGCGCGGGATAATCCATCAGGAACAGGCAGACCCGATCGTCGGCCGCGAGGTTGCCGGTCGAGAGGAACTGCCGGTTGCCCTGATAATCGGCAAAACCGATGCGGTTGCCGGAAATCCGGCGGAGAAAGCCCGCCGGCCCGCCGCGATGCTGCATATAGGGCCAGCCGTGTTCACTGATGCTGGCGATATAGAAGCTGTCACGCGCGGCGATGAAGTCGAGTTCACGCGTCGTGAGGATGTCCATGTCGCCCCCTTGCGCTTCCATGCGCGCATAGGCGGTGCGCGAGCCGTTCTGCTCTTGCAAGGCGCGGGAGTGGGGGCCGAACATGGTTCGCAGGAATGTCTGTGCCATCAGGTCTCGTCCTTCCTGGCGGTGTCGGGCGCGGTCTCTGCCTGCGGGGAAGCGGCAAGGGCGGCCAGCAATGTGGCCTGGAGCCGCGCAACGATGCGTTGGAACGAGGCTGCCTCGTCCAGCGCCCGGGCCAGCACGATCGCGCCCTGGATGCCCGACACCGCTTCTTCGGCAAGCGCGAGCGCCAGGCCCTGTGGTACCCCGCCTTTTTCCAGGCATCGGGTCAGCGCCTTGATCCAGCGCGCAAAGTACTGGGCCAATTTGCCGGAAAAGGCCTGGCCGGCGGTGTTGAGGCCAAGGCACCCGACGATGCACACCCGCCTGCCCGATCGGAAATAGGCGGTCACGTCATCGAACATGGCGATGATCGCCGCTTGCGGGTCGGGCCCATCCTCAAGCGGCTGGAAGATGGCGTCCACGAACCAGGCGTCGATGTTGTCGAGCACCGCCGCCATCATTTCCTCCTTCCCGCCGGGGAAGAAGTTGTAGAGGCTGCCTTTGCCCAGCCCCGTCGCCTTGGACAGCACGGCCAGGCTCGCGCCCTCGAAGCCGTGCTCGCGAAAGGCTTCGGCCAAGGCGGGCACCGCGCTCTGGCGATCGGTGAGCACGCGCCGGGTTTTCACAGGCCAAGCTGGCTCAACGAAGGATGATCGTCGGGGCGCCGGCCCAGCGGCCAGTGAAACTTGCGGTCGGCCTCGGCGATCGGCATTTCGTTGATGCTGGCATGGCGGTTGGACATCAGGCCATCTTCGGCAAACAGCCAGTTCTCGTTGCCATAGGCGCGGAACCACTGCCCGCCATCGTCGCGGTATTCATAGGCATAGCGCACGGCGATGCGGTTGCCGGTGAATGCCCACAGTTCCTTGATCAGGCGGTATTCGTGTTCCTTGTTCCACTTGCGCGTGAGAAAGGCCTGCGCCTCTTCGCGGTTGGTCGCGAACTCAACGCGGTTCCGCCAGCGCGTGTCGGGGGTATAGGCCAGCGCCACCTTGGCGGCATCGCGGGTGTTCCAGCCATCTTCGGCCAGACGCACCTTTTCGGCCGCTGTTTCGGGTGTGAACGGGGGGAGGGGAGGACGGGACACGTCTGTTCCTTTCGGGAAGCCGGCAGCGGTTCCAGCAGCGAGAGCCGTGGATGCAAGACCAGCATTGCAATGATGACGATGGAGCGATCGATCGCTCGACTCAGCACGACCGTGCTGTGTACTGATCAGTACATCATTTGACCGAGTGGTACAAACGGAATTTCGCGCTGCGTTCGCGTGGTGTCAGGCCTTGGCCATGATCTGGGCCTTGTGCTCGGCCTCGGCGGTTTCTTCCTGGCCGCGCTGCCGGGCGAAGTGGCGGATGATCCATTCGCGGAACAGGTAGATTGCCGGGTCCGACAAGTCTTCGGCGTGAAGCTTGAGGTAATAGCCATAGCCATCACCGGCCACCGCATCATAGGGCATGACCAGGTTTCCGGCGGCGATTTCTGGGCCGAACATATCGATATCAGCCAGGACCACGCCCGAGGCGCCAATGGCATAGCGCACAGCGGAAAAGGCAGTGTCGAACGCCAGGCCATCGGTGCAGTTGAGCGTGAGGCGCTGCTGGTCTGCATAACTGCTCCACAGCAGGCCGCGCGGCTCGTTATCCAGCTTCACATGCAGCAGTTCTGCGGAATTGAGGAATTCCTCCAGAGACTTGCCCTTGTGCTGTTCCCATGTGGCGGGCGAGCACAGCGGCGCGACACGCACCATCCACAACAGGTCGGTGACCATGTCGCCCACGTTGGGCCGGTCGAACACGATCGCCATGTCGAGATTGCCAGGCGGCGCGCCCGTGGCGTTGGAGGTGGATACATCGATGCGGATTTCGGGATGCTCGCGGCGGAAACCGTGGATCAGCGGCAGCGCCGTCTGATAGAGCAGCGAGGGCGGGATATGCACGCGCAACGGGCGGCTTTCCATGTCCTGGTTGCGCACCACATTGAGCGTCTGCTCCATGCGGTCCAGACACTTGCTGACCACGGGCAGCAAGACTTCGCCGGCCGGGGTCAGCTTGAGGCCGGAAGCGCTGCGTTCGAACAGCGGCTTGCCGATCAGGTCTTCCAGGCTGCTGACATGGCGGCTCATCGCGCTTTGCGTCACCGTCAGCGCCTGCGCGCCGGCGGTAAAGCTCAGGTAGCGGCCCACCGCTTCGAACGCGCGCAAGGCGTTCAGCGGCAACCAGCGGCGATTGATGAGCCCGTTCGGTCCGATGGTGGTGGCTCCCGTTCTTGGCAGTCCGCCCGGCCGGAAAATGCCGGCACGGCCGAAAATGCGCGTTTCCTTGATCTGCGTCAATTCCATCGGATTTTTGTTGCGCGCCGGCCACGGCGAAAATCGCATGCGGGCATGACTTAATCGGATTCGCGAGAGCCGCGCTGCCCGTGCCAAGACCCATGGTGCCATTTTGAAAGGACGCACAAGGGTGAACCTGGTCGACATCAAGGCCAAGCTTGACGAACGCCGCCCCGGGCACAGCCTGCCCCAGGCGCTGTACAACGATCCGGCCATGTTCGATTTCGACATGACCGCGATCTATGGCCGTTCGTGGCTGATGGCGGGTTTTACCTGCGAACTGCCCGAGGCGGGATCGTGGTCCTCGCTCAAGGTCGGGCGCTGGCCGATCCTGATCGTGCGCGACAAGGGCGGCGCGATCCGCGCGTTCCACAATTCCTGCCGCCACCGCGGCGCGATGCTGTGCAAGGAAGGCACCGGCCGTTCGCCGCGCCTGGTGTGCCCCTATCACCGCTGGACCTACAACCTCGATGGTTCGCTGCTGAGCGCGGCGCGCATGCCGGCAGATTTCGACAATGCCGATCATGGCCTGCGCGAAGTGAAGATCGAGATCGTCGCCGGCGTCATCTATATCTGCCTGGCCGACGATGCGCCGCCGTTCGAAACTTTCCGGCGCGAGATGGAAGCCCTGCTGGCGCCGCATGACCTGGCCAATGCCAAGGTGGCCCATGTCGAAAGCCTGACCGAATACGCCAACTGGAAGCTGGTGTTGGAAAACGGGCGCGAGTGCTATCATTGCCAGGCCTCGCACCCCGAACTGGCGCGCACGTTCCCGGTCAGCGCATCGTCGTATTTCGAATTTGGCGAGGCCGATCACGCCGCGCAGTTCGAGGCGCGGATGCAGGATCTGGGCCTGGCCATGGGCCCGGTGGGCGAGGATTGGTGGCAGGCGATCCGCTTCCCGCTCAACCCCGGTATGCAGACCATGTCGATGGATGGGCAGCCGCTGGTGGCGCGGCCGATGGTGGCGGCGGGCGATGGCGACGTCGGCTCGCTGCGCTGGGCGCTGGAGCCGCACAGCTTTGCCCATGCCGTGGGCGATCACCTGTTCTTCTTCAGTGCCATGCCGGTCGGCCCGCGTGAAACCGTGGTGACGGCCAAGTGGCTGGTGCACAAGGATGCAGTGGAAGGCGTGGACTATGACCGCGCCAAGCTGGTGGAGCTGTGGAACACCACCAACCTGCAGGACAAGGAACTGGCCGAAAACAACCAGGAAGGCGTCGATAGCCCCGGCTACACGCCCGGTCCCTATTCGCCCGAGGCCGAAGTCTTGGTGGTGCGCTTTGTCGATTGGTATTGTGCCAAGGCGCGCGAATACCTGGATATGCAACTGGGCACCGCGACCTCCGATGGCGCTCCTGTGGCAGCGGCCAAGGATCTCAGCCATGCCGCATGATGCCGGCGGCGTGCGGCCCGAAACCCTGGCCGTGGCGGCGGGCTATGATCCGGCCCAAGCGGGCGGCGCGGCCAAGCCGCCGGTCTATCTGACCAGCACCTTCGTCTATGAATCCGCCGCCCAGGCCAAGGCCATTCACGAGGCCTATTTCGATGGCACCGGGCCGGAAGTGGGCCAGACGCATCATATCTATGCCCGGCTCGGCCATCCCAACCTCGACATGCTGGAAAGCCGGCTGGCGGCGGTGGACGGGGCGGAGGCGGCCGCGGTATTCGCCTCTGGCATGGCGACGCACAGCGCGATTGCGCTGGCGCACTTGCGCCCGGGTGACAGCGTGCTGCATTCCCGCCCGATCTATGGCGGCACCGATGGCCTGCTCAACCAGTTCATGCCGCAATGGGGCGTGACCACGGTGGACATCATCGATGGCTGCAACGCCGATCACGTGCGCGCGCAGGCCGATAAGGCGCTGGCCGCCGGGCCGCTGGCGATGATCGTGATCGAAACCCCGGCCAATCCCACAGCGGCGATCACCGACCTGCCGATGATCGTGGCCCTGGCTGACGAGATCGGCGCGCGGACCGGGCGCCGCCCGGTGGTGGTGTGCGACAATACCCTGCTTGGCCCCTTTGCCCAGCGCCCGATCGCGCTGGGGGTGGATCTGTGCATGACCTCGCTTACCAAGTATTGCGGCGGACACAGCGATCTGCTGGCCGGCGGGGTTTCGGGCAAGCTGGACCTGATCGTACCGCTGCGGCTGCTGCGCACCACGCTGGGCAGCCACCTTGACCCGTTCACCAGCTGGCTGGTGCTGCGCTCGATGGAAAGCGTCCACGTGCGGTCGGAACGTGCGATGCACAATGCCCGCGTGATCGCCATGTTCCTGCGCGATCATCCCAAGGTGGCCGGCATTACCTATCTGGGCTTCCTGCCCGAAGGATCGCCGCAACGCGCGGTGTTCGATCGCCAGTGCAGCGGTGCGGGATCGACCTTTTCGTTCCACCTCAAGGGCGGCGAGGCCGAGGCGTTCCGCCTGCTCGACGCGCTGCGCCTGATGAAAGTTGCCGTCAGCCTGGGCGGGTCGGAAACCCTGGTATGCCATTCGGCCAGCACCACGCACTATGCCGTGGCGCCCGACAAGCGCCTGGCCGGGGGGATTACCGATGGCACCATCCGCATGTCGGTGGGGATCGAGCATGAGGACGACCTGATCGCCGACCTGGCGCAGGCGCTGGAGGTGGTGTGAGCGTGGCTGACAGCAAAAACGAAGGTTTCACCGGAACCGATGCCCACGCCGTCAACGGCAAACTGCCTGGCGCCGATGCGCATTACGACCTGGTCGTGGTCGGCGCCGGGCCGGCCGGCCTTGCCGCCGCGCTGGAAGCGGCCGCGAACGGCGCCAGCGTGCTACTGGTGGACGAGCACCCGGTCAGCGCCGCGCAGATGGGCAACGACGTGCCCTATTGGTTTGGCGGGCGGATGACCGGCGCGGTTTCGGCCAAGGCGCGCATGATCGAGCAGGTGTTCATGGCCGAGCCGCTGTTCGAGCAGGCGTTCGACGCGGGCATCGAGGTGCAACTGGGTGTCTATGCCTGGGGCCTGTGGCGCAACCGCGCCAACCTCGGCGCGCTGCCCGAGGCGATGCTGGGTCTGGCCGATGAAGAGCGTTCCTGGACCGTGGGGTTCAAGGCGATCGTCCTGGCCACCGGCGCGCGCGATCTGGCGCTGGCGTTCGATGGCTGGGCCCAGCCTGGCGTGATGGGCGCGCAGGGGCTGCATGCCCTGCTCACGCGCTATGACGCCTTTGCCGGGCGGCGTCTGGTGGTGCTGGGCTCGGGCGATCTGGCGCTCGATACTGCGCAACTGGCACTGGACAAGGGGCTGGAAGTTGCTGCCCTGGTCGAAGTGGCAGACGCGCCGCAGGGCGACGCGGCCAAGGCGGCGGCGCTGCAGGCGGCGGGTGTGCCGATCCGCTGCGCCAGCGTGATCCGGGGGGCGCCCAGCGGCATCGATG
>NZ_APCQ01000238.1:0-15081 GCF_000410615.1 Novosphingobium sp. B-7
CATTGGTGCTGACGGCGGACAGCCATCACGCTCGGCACCATCTGGCAGAAGCGCAGCGGCGGTGGCGTTGACCTACGCGTCGGCGCGGCGATCCAATTCGCCGCCTCGGGCCTCGTCATCGCGCCCGTCGCGCTCCTGACCGAGGATATGCGCTTCGATGGCAGCTGGGAGGCGTGGAGCGCGCTAACCTGGTCGGTAATCGGCCTGTCGGTCGGCGGGATGACCTTGCTCCTGATGATGATCGGGCGCAGCGCGGTCTCGGTCGTCGCCTCGCTGTTCTACCTTGTGCCGCCCGTCGTGGCGGTGCTGGCGTTCATGCTCTTTGGGGAGGCGCTCGGCGCGGTGCAGATCGCCGGCCTGATCGTCGCCTCCGCGGGGGTCGCGATCACGACACGGGACAGAAGCTGACGTATGTTGATGGTCTAGGAAGGGCGCCGGTGAGAGGATGGTTCAAGTCGTACGCTAAGCCCGGCGACTGCTCCGATCGGGATGGTGAAAGGGGAATGCTAGCGGGAGGTCCGCTGGCTTGGGATTAGCGCCCGATCCCGGACCGGCCGTTCGCGACACCATTTCAAAAGAGGATCGTTTTCTCAGGGAAGGATGCTGTTAGATGTCATTGGAGCTAAATAAGGCGAACGTGATCGCCTTTTACGAGATGATGTTCAACGACTGCCGACCTGCTGAGGCAATCAAGCAATATGTCGGCGGAGAATATATCCAGCACAACCCTCAAGTCGCTACCGGAAAGCAGGCATTTATCGACTATTTTGAGCGGATGGCACGAGAGTGGCCTGGCAAGAGAGTCGAATTCAAGCGGACTATTGCAGAAGGAAATACCGTGGTCCTGCACTGCCATCAGCACTGGCCCGGAGACCACGACTACGCTGGCATCGACATCTTCCGATTAGATGATGAGGGTCGTATCGTCGAGCATTGGGATGTGCTTCAAATTATCCCCGACCACTTTGAAAACCCGAACGGCATGTTCTGATGAGGGGTCCGTACTCCCACATTCTGCCATTGAGCCTGCTCCGTACGGTCCCGAAGGCTGCCAGCCATTTATCGATCGAGTACCGCCTTTGAGCGCCCGCCGGTTCTTCGTAACAGGGAGCCTGCAGTGAGACAGCCGGGAAGTATGCGCTGATCGCACGGGCAGGCGATGGGCTTGCCTACCCTGACCGATTCTGCTGAGCCTACGTCCTTGATGCGGGCACCGACGGCTGACGGCCTCAGGCGGGTAGCGCGGCCCCCGGCAGCTCGTCCGGAACGTGCGACCTGTACCGCCGAGCGAAGAGCATCATCGCCGCGACCGAGATCAGCCCCGGCACCGCGAAAGCGACGAAGTTCAACGCCATCGGCAGCTTGGCAGCGAGCAGCAGTCCGCCCAGCAGCGGCCCGACGATCGCTCCGACCCGACCGACTCCCGAGGCCCAGCCGAGCCCCGTCGTCTTGATAGAAGCGCCGTAGAAGTCCGCCACGGTCGCGTAGAGGAGGATCTGCGTGCCCGTCGTGCCTGCTCCCGCGACGAATATCAGCAGGTAGAGGACGGCCGTCGGGCTCTTCGCGCCGAGCAGCGCGATACACGTCGCGCCGATCGCGAAGGAACTGACCACAACGCGCACCAGTCCGTAACGGTCGGCAAGCCGCCCGCCGCCGATGGCGCCGAACATACCGCCGAAGTTGAGGGCAAGAAGAAACGACAGGCTCGAGCCGAGCCCGTAGCCGGCGGTGCGCATCAGCTGCGGCAGCCAGGAGCCGAGCGCGTACACCATCAGCAGGCAGCAGAAGAAGCATGTCCACAGCGCCAGCGTTCCACCCGCCCGGCCATCGTGAAACAGCGCGGCGATGGAGGATGAGCCCGCTTTAGCGTCCCGCAGGACCAGTTGGCCGCCCGGGACCGTGCGGCCGGGTGCGATCTTCGTCAGAATGGCACTCGCACGTCCCTCGTCCCCCCGACGTATCAGAACGGCGAGCGACTCAGGTAGCTTCCAGAGCACGATCGGGAGCAGACAAAGAGGCACCGCGGCAGCGAAGAACATGGCACGCCAACCAAACGTCGGCAGCAGCCAGATGCCGAGCCCGGCGGCTACCATGCCGCCGACTGCGTAGCCACTGAACATCAGCGCCACGAGCGTCGTTCGCAGGCGTTTCGGTGCATATTCATTCGTCAGCGCCACGGCGTTGGGCATGAGCCCACCGCATCCTAGTCCCGCCAGGAAGCGCATGACCCCGAACTCCGTTGTGTTCCCGACGAAGCCGTTGACGATCGTCGACACGCTGAAGATGGAGAAGCAGATGGCGATGCAGCGCTTGCGCCCGATCCGGTCGCCCAGCGATCCGAAGGTTAGCGCGCCGATCATCATGCCGAACAGCGCCCAGCTTGCGAGCGAGCCCGCCTGGGGTGGGGTGAGGTCCCACTGTTCCATCAGCTGGGGCAGGATCGCGCCATAGATGAAGACGTCGTAGCCATCGACGATGAGGAGCAGGCCGCAGAGGACGACGATTGTCCAGTGGAAGCGGCCGAACGTGGCCTCGTCGACAATGTCGTTGACCACGGTGCCTGCCATAGACCTACTCCCCTGCAAAATCGGTGACGTCTCAGACACGCTCCAGCATGAGCGCGATCCCCTGGCCGACGCCGATGCACATGAATGCCATGGCGTAGCGACCACCGGTGCGATGCAGCTCCTCAACGGCCGTCATCGTAATCCGCGCACCCGACATGCCGAGCGGATGGCCGTACGCAATAGCCCCTCCGTTCCGATTTACGCGCGGATCATCCTGCGCGATGCCAAGATCACGCAACGTAGCGATGGCCTGACTGGCGAATGCCTCATTCAGCTCGATCACGTCGAGCCGATCAAGGCTAATCCCGGTATTCCTGCTCAGCTTGCGCGCCGCCTCGATCGGACCGACGCCCATGATCCTTGGCGCGATGCCAGCTGCTGCCATGCCAAGCACACGTGCGCGAGGACGAAGCCCGTTACGTGATGCGGCGTCTTCGGAGGCGACGAGCATAGCTGCTGCGCCGTCATTTAGCCCGGAGGCGTTCCCCGCCGTCACCGTACCGTCGTGGCGTACCACCGGCTTCAGCTTGGCAAGAGCGCCCAGGCTTGACGCGCGCGGATGCTCATCCTGTGAGAAATCGATCGGATCGCCCTTTCGCTGAGGAACGCTGACCGACACGATTTCAGCCGCCACACGACCACTAGCGATAGCTGCTGCGGCCTTCTCCTGGCTGGCGAGGGCGAAGCGGTCCTGATCTTCGCGTGATACGCGCCACACGTCAGCGACGTTCTCGCCGGTTTCGGGCATGGAGTCGACGCCATAGGCGTGACGCATCGCGGGATTGACGAAGCGCCATCCCAGCGTCGTGTCCTCAATCTTCTGAGAGCGGTCAAAGGCTGAATTAGCCTTGCCGAGCACGTACGGTGCCCTGCTCATGCTCTCGACACCGCCGGCGATTATGAACTGTGCATCCCCGCAGCGTATCGCCTGCGCCGCGATGCCGACAGCGTTTAGGCCTGAGCCGCAGAGGCGATTGACGGTTGTACCTGGCACGGCTTCAGGCAACCCGGCCAAAAGCACGGCCATGCGCGCGACGTTGCGATTGTCCTCTCCCGCTTGGTTGGCACAACCAAGGATCGTGTCGTCAACGGTTTCCCAGTCTACGCCTGCGTTGCGTGCGGCGAGCTCGCGGATGGGGATGGCCGCGAGGTCGTCGGCGCGGATCGATGACAGGCCGCCATTGAGCTTGCCGATGGGGGTACGGATGGCGTCGCAGATGAAGGCGTCAGGCATGGGACCTCAGACGAAGGCGTCGATAATGGCGTCGGCAAGGGCGTTTGGTGCGTCAACCGGAGCAAGGTGAGCAGCATCGAGCATGACATGTTGAGCACCCGAGATGCGTTCGATCAGGTGCTCGCCATGACCGACGAACGGTGTCGAGGTATCGCGGTCCCCCGAGACGACGAGCGTTGGAACGGAGATTGTTTGCAAGCGATCAGCGATGTCCATGTCACGGATAGCAGCCGCGCACCCGGCATAGCCTGCCGGCTCCATACAGAGCAGGCCACGTCGTACGCTGGCGGCGATCTCGGGCCTGGCTTGCACAAAGCTTGGCGATAGAAACCGCGACATGGCAAGGTCAGCGATCCCAGCTACGCCTTCCTCCCGCACCTTCTCGACCCGAGCCGTCCAGGCGGATCGATCCATCGTTGCCGAGGTGCATATGAGCGCCAAGCCGGTAACTCTTTCCGGCGCGTCCATTGCAAGCTGCATGGCGATCATGCCGCCCAGGGACACGCCCGCCACCAATGCGGCTTCAACGTCAGCTGCATCCATAGCCGCTGCCACGTCGCCTGCGAGCATCGACAGCTCATAGTCTCCTGCCGGGGCATCGGATGCGCCGTGACCACGGGTGTCGATGCGCAAAAGCGAGAACCGATGCCTAAGCGCGGGAATTGCCGCGTCCCACAGGTCCATGTCGGTCCCAATGGAATTCAGCAGCACCAGCGACGGAGCAGCGGTGTCGCCTTCGACCTTCCAGTAGATGTCAGCGCCTTGCGATCGGATGAAAGGCATCAGGCAGCGCGCTCTAACGCGGTTTCGTCTGTGAATGATGCATCAGTCTTCGCCCGCACCTCGTCCACGGTGATGCCTGGGGCCAGCTCGATCAGGCGTAATCCAGGCTTGTCGCATGCGAGAACGGCCAGGTCCGTGATGATCAGATCAACGCACGCCTTGCCGGTGAGCGGCAAGGTGCAGGCCGGCAGTATCTTAGATACGCCTGCCTTGTTGGCGTGATCCATGACGACCACAACACGCTTGACGCCGGCGACGAGATCCATCGCGCCGCCCATGCCTTTCACCATCTTGCCCGGGATGGTCCAGTTCGCGATGTCACCAGTCTCGCTGACCTCCATCGCGCCGAGAACGGCCATGTCGATGTGCCCGCCGCGGATCATCGCAAAGCTGTCCGCCGACGAGAAGAAGCTGGACGTGGGCAGCGCTGTAATCGTCTGCTTGCCGGCGTTGATGAGATCAGGATCGACCGCATCACGCGTAGGAAATGGGCCAATTCCGAGCATTCCGTTTTCTGACTGAAGCGTCACGTCAAGACCTTCAGGAACGTAGTTGGCTACCAGCGTCGGTATGCCGATGCCGAGATTGACATAGAACCCGTCTTGCAGCTCGCGAGCGGCCCTCGCCGCCATCTGTTCGCGGGTCCAGCCCTTCGTATCGCCGGCCATCACGCGTCCTCCTTCTCGCGAACCGTCAGCTTCTCGATCCGCTTCTCGTTGATGGTCGACAGGACGACCCGGTCGACAAAGATGCCGGGCGTGTGGATGCAATCGGGGTCGAAGCTGCCCGCTTCCACGATCTCCTCGACCTCCGCCACAGTGACCCGACCCGCTGTCGCCATGTTCGGGTTGAAGTTGCGCGCGGTCTTGCGGAACATGAGGTTGCCCGCCGGGTCCGCCCGCCAGGCCTTTACGATCGACAGGTCGGATCGCAGCCAGGTCTCGCGGACGTACTCCTCTCCGTCGAAGTTCTCGACGGGCTTGCCCTCCGCCACGACGGTGCCGACGCCCGTTTTGGTGTAGAATGCCGGGATGCCCGCACCGCCCGCACGAATGCGCTCAGCCAAGGTTCCTTGCGGCGTAAGTTCAAGGTCAAGCTCGCCCGAGAGGTACTGCTGCTCGAAAAGCTTGTTTTCGCCCACGTACGACGAGATCATCTTCGCGATCTGTCGGGTCTCCAGCAGCATCCAGAGGCCGAAGCCGTCGGCGCCGGCGTTGTTGGAGATGACGGTCAGCCCCTTCACCCCGCTTGCGCGAATTTCCGGGATCAGGCTTTCGGGATTGCCGGACAGGCCGAAGCCGCCCGACATGATCGTCATGCCGTCGAAAAGCAGCCCGTCGAGGGCCGCCGCCGGATTGTCGTAGACCTTGTTCTTCATGTCGCTCCGATCAGCCCAGGTCACCGCCCGCGACGGGCAGGATGGAGCCGGTGATGTACGATGCCTCGTCCGAGGCGAGGAAGAGGATCGGCGCGATCTGCTCATCGAGCGTCGCGTACCGTCCGAGGAACGTGGACGTCGTGACCTGCTCGACCGCCTCAGCCATCCAGGCCTGCTCACGTGCGTCGTCCCCGTCGGGATTGCGCGGCACCATGCGGGGCGGGGCCTGCGTTCCGCCCGGCGCCGTAGCAACGACCCGGATGCCGCGGTCACCGTATTCCATCGCCAAGCTTTGGGTCATTGCGTTGATGCCGCCCTTGGCCGCCGAATAGGGTACCCGTCGGATGCCACGCGTCGCGTTGGACGAGACGTTGACGATCGTACCCACTCCCTGGTGGAGCATGATTGGCAGGACGGCGTGGCAGCTCCAGAGCGTTGGCATGAGCGATCGCCGGATTTCGGCCTCTATCTGCTGCGGCTCAAACTCGGCGAACGGTCGCATACGGATCGCGCCGCCTACATTGTTGACGAGGATGTCGACGCGGCCGAACTCGGTTTCGGCCGCGCGCATCGCCGATACGGCACCCTCGCTCGTCTCGAGATCGCAAACAAAGGCGCGCGCGGCCCTGCCTGCTTCATGTGCGACATCGGCGACAAAGTCGGCGCGATCGACAAGCATGACGGCCGCACCTTCAGCGGCCGCACGTAGCGCAACGCCGCGGCCGATGCCCTGCGCCGCGCCCGTCACGACCATCGTCTTGCCACGGAACCGGTCGGCAAAGATCATGCCGCAGCCTTTACCGAACTCTCGCTGGGCGCGAATTTTTCGTAGTGGAAGTGCTTTGGCTCAACGCCCTTGTCCCGCAGAAAGGTGCGTACAGCCTCGACCATGGGCGGCGGTCCACACAGGTAGATGTCACAGTCACCGGCGTTGAGGTGGTCGTCCGAAAGATGCTCGGTGACATAACCCTTGAGGGGATGTCCGCTCTCCGGATCGGCGACGCATACCGCAGAGGTCAGCGTCGGCAGGCGGGCGGCCAAAGCGTCGATGCGCTCCATCTCGACCATGTCGCCATCTTTGGTCACGCCATAGATCAGGTGAAGCGGCTGCTCGGTGCCCTGATCAGCAAGGACCTCCAACATCGACAGGATCGGCGCTAGGCCGGTGCCACCGGCGAGGAGTATTGTCGGGCGATCGACGTTTCGCAGAAAGAAGCTGCCCTGCGGTCCGACAAAGCTCATCCGAGCGCCGGGCTGCGCCTTCTCGCTAAGCCAGCTGCTCATCAGGCCGCCCGGAATGTTGCGGATAAGGAAGCTGGCTTCCGCCGCGCCAGGTTTGGAGCTGAACGAATAGGAGCGGTGTTGCCCAGTGTCCGGAACCATCAGGTTCACGTACTGGCCCGGGAGGAAGCCTAGAGCGGCGGGATCGTCCACCCGCAGCGTGAGGATGATCGTGCTGTCGGAGACCATCTCCACGCTGGCAACTTCGCCGCCATGTATGGCGGGCTTCACCTTGCACGCCGACGACGGCACCGGCACTGCGATCACGCAATCGGACGAGACCTGCATCTGGCAGGTCAGGACCATGCCTTCTTCCGCCTCGTCCTCGGTCAGCGCTTCTTCGATGTACTCGTCGCCAAGCTCGTAGCTGCCCTGCTCGCAGCGGCACTTGCATGTGCCGCATACGCCGTCCGAACAGTCCATCGGCAGGTTGATCTTCTGGCGGAACGCGGCGTCGAGCACCTTCTCGCCTGCGTTGCAGTCGATGAAGCGCGTAGCGCCGTCCTCGAAGTTGAGTGCGATACGGTAGCCCATGTGATCCTCTCGAGCCCGGCGTCAGATGTGATAAATGTCGATCACCTGGCGGATGTAGTCGTTCTTGAGCACGACCTTCTTGTTGGTAATGACCGGCTGATCACCAGTCGCGTCGATGGTGTAATAGGATGTCCCGAAGAAGCTCAGCGTCTCCTTGTAGCGGTGACTGAGCGTATGCCAGTTGAACCGTACCTCAAGCACACCGTCTGTCTCGCTCGTCACCTCAATGTTTGTGACGGCATGGTTCGTACGTGGCTCGGGCATACTTGCTCCCGATCGCTCGGTCTTGATGCGGAAGACGCGATCTTCCAGCCCATCCCGATTGGGATAGTAGATCAGCGAAATCTCACGCTGAGGGTCTTCGACCAGTTTGTCGTCGTCGTCCCAAGCCGGCATCCAGAACACTGCGTTGGGCGCGTAGCAGGTCAGCCATTCATCCCACTGCCGATCGTCGAGCAGCCGCGCCTCCCGAAAGAGGAACGCGGCAACCCGGTCATAAGCGAGTGTCATGCTGCCACCCGCAAACGGTCGACCTGCCGGACAGTGCTGCCGCCGTCGCCACCATCGTCCTTGTCGAGGGCCGCGATCAACGTCTGCGCCCAATATTCGTGCTGCCGCACGAACAGACCCTCATCCTCGCTGCGATTGCCGCTGAGCGTAGGCTCTAGACCCATCGCCGTGGCGTTCTCATCAGGACCCGCGATCCAGTGCGTAGCGCCGCGGCTCAGATCATTCCACAAATCGCCTGCGCCTTCGTAGGCGGTCTGGCAGGAGCGGAACTCCTCCAGATCGTCAGGCGTGCCCATCCCACTGACGTTGAAGAAGTCCTCGTACTGACGGATGCGAAGCGCCCTTTCGGCGTCCGCCTCGCCTTTCGGCGCGAAGCAGTAGATCGTGACCTCGGTCTTATCCACGCTCACCGGACGGATGACCCGGATCTGCGTCGAGAACTGGTCCATCAGATACACATTGGGGTAGAGGCACAGGTTGCGCGTCTGATCGACGATCGGCTTGGCACGCTCCTCGCCCAGTCGCTCCGCCAGCTCCTCGCGGTGTGCGTATACGGGGCGAACCTCAGGGTTGAGGAGCCGTGTCCACAACAGAATGTGGCCGTTGTCGAAGCCGTAGACGCCGCCAACGCTCTTCGACCAACCATCGGGGTCGACTGCCTTGGTGGCCTCCTCCTTGCGCCGGCCGGTCGTTGCCGAGTAATTCCAGTGGACTGCGCTGACGTGATAGCCGTCCGCGCCATTCTCCATCTGAAGCTTCCAGTTGCCGTCGTAGACGTAGGATGAGTTCCCGCGAAGCACCTCCAGCCCTTCTGGCGCCTGGTCGACCATCTGGTCGATGATCACGCGGGTCGAGCCAAGCCAATCCTCCAACGACTGCACGTCGGGGTTGATGCTGCCAAACAGGAAACCGCGGTAGTTCTCGAAACGCGCTACCTTGGTCAGATCGTGCGAACCCTCAGTGTTGAACGCCTCGGGGTAGTCTCCCGTCTTGCCGTCCTTAACCTTGAGAAGCTTGCCCGCGTTGCTGAACGTCCAACCATGGAACTGGCAGGTGAAGCTGCCCTTGTTGCCATGCTTCTTGCGGCAGAGCATCGCGCCCCGGTGCGCGCAGGCATTGATGACCGCGTTGAGCTGGCCAGTTTTGTCGCGCGTGATGATGATCGGCTGACGGCCGATGAAGGTCGTGAAATAGTCGTTGTTCTCCGGTATCTGGCTCTCGTGGGCGAGATAGACCCAGTTCCCCTCGAAGATGTGCTTCATCTCGAGGTCGAACAGGGCCGGATCGGTGAATACGTCGCGTCGGCAGCGGAATGCGCCCGTGGCGGGATCGTCAACGACCGCGGTTTCGAGGCGTTCGCGGATATTTGCGCGAAGGTCGGTCATGGTGCTTCTCCTTTGCGACGAATGTCAGGCGACGGCGAGCCGGGCGCGGTTTGAGAAGGCCTCGTCGTCTGCCACCTCAGCGCGCTGCAGCTGGAAATCGAAAGCGATGTGAGCGCTGTCGCCCTGCCGGTTCGGCACGGGCAGCAGGCCTTCGCGGGTGCCGAAGGCGAAGTCGTCCGCGGCGAAAGGATCGTCACCGAAGTTGATTTGTGTCGTCAGCTGCCTGTAGCCGGGAGCCTCGATGAAGAAGTGAACGTGGGCAGGGCGATTGCCGTGTCGACCCAAGACCTTCATCAGCTGATCTGACGCACCACCCGGCGGGACGCTATAGCCGTTCGGCATCTTGGAATGGAACGAGTAGCGCCCATCGTCGCCGAGCTTGATCCGCCGGCGGTTATTGAAGGGCGTCTGTTCGTGGGTCGGATCGAAGTGCGAGTAGAACCCACGCGAGTCCGCGTGCCAGACGTGAAGTATGGCATTCTTCACCGCCTCCCCGTCAGGTCCCGTGATCTGACCTGTCATGTAGAGGGTGGTCGTCTCATCCGGGTCATCCGTCAGATTGGCGTCGTTCTCGACTAGCGGAGCGCCTTCGACGTAAAGGGGGCCTTCGATCGTACGCGGTGTGCCGCCGGTCTTGCCCGCCTCCGCATCCTTGGCGTCCATGTACAGGTCGAGGAAATGCTCGATGCCCGTACCGGGCATGAGGAGGCCAAATTCTCCGGCAGCCGATTGCAGATAGTTGACCGCACTCCAGACCTCGTTCTCACTGATATCGTGACGGACGATGATCGTCATGGTTGCTTCGACGAGATCGCGCATGATGGCCTTCACCCGAGGATTGCCGTCGGTTGACGCTGTACCGGCAACGCGGTCGAGCAGGTCCTGGATTGCGGGGGTCTGTACGAAGGAAACGTCCATGGGGGTCTCTCCTGGAATTCTATCTGGTCGCCGCCTTGGGCGGTCTATCAGTTGCGGCTGCTTCAGCGGTCGTCGTCGTGGAGCGATGACGGGTGGCGGCACAGGGCAGTGACCCGCATCGTCATGAAAGGGTAGAGCGGCAGGCTCATTAGAATGTCATGCAGTTCGGCATTCGAAGCGACATCGAAGATGCTGACATTCGCGTATTGGCCTACGACCCGCCAGATGTGCCGCCATGTGCCCGCACGCTGGAGATCCTGGAACCGCGCCTTTTCGGCAGCTTTGAGGCGGGCGCCTTCTTCGGCGTCGAAGCCGATCGGTATGTTCACGTCCATCTCTACCTGGAACAACATGGTCGTCAGGCCCTCTCTGCAACGACGTGGAGTGTGGGTGCGGTGCGGTCTCGACGATGGAAAGCCACGCGGTCCTCATCGAGCGCCACACCGAGGCCGGGACCGGTCGGGACCGCGAGCTCGAAGTCGGCGTAGCGAAGCGGTTCTGCCAGTATGTCCTGGGTAAGCAGCAACGGACCGAACAGCTCTGTGCCCCATGCGAGCGTCGGAAGGGTTGCACACAGATGGGCCGACGCCGCTGTCCCGACACCGCCTTCAAGCATCGTCCCGCCGTAGAGGCCAACACCGCCGGCATGGGCAATCGTCGCGACAGCATGTGCGGGTAGCAGACCACCCGATTGCGCGATCTTCACCGCGAAGATGCGGGCGCCCGAGCAGGCGGCAATAGCGAAGGCGTCACAGGGACCATGTAGCGCCTCGTCCGCCATCAGCGGCACGATGTGCTTAGCCGACAGCCGCGCCATCGATGCGTGCGCATGCCTTGCGACTGGTTGCTCGACGAGGTCGACACCGGCATCTTGCAATAGACGCATACCGAGATCGGCCTGTGCTTCATCCCAGTTCTGGTTGACGTCGACACGGACGCTGCCGCGGTCACCAACCGCCTTTTTGATGGCAGCGACATGCGAGACGTCGTCGCGGACCGATCGCTTGCCGATCTTGAGCTTGAAGATGTTATGCCGGCGAAGATCGAGAACGCGCTCCGCTTCCTCGATGTCGCGCGCGGTGTCACCGCTCGCCAGCGTCCACGCAACCGGAAGACTGTCGCGGACGCGTCCCCCACCGATCAGCTCGGACACCGGTACTCCCAGGCGCTTGCCTGCCAAATCTAAAAGCGCCGTCTCCACCGCACACTTAGCGATATGGTTGCCGAAAACGCTTTGCGTCACCTTGGCCATGGCGGCGCCGACTCTAGTCGGGTCGCAGGTCCTGAGCACAGGAGCGATGCAGCTGTCGATGGCGAGTTTTATACCTTCAGGGCTCTCCTCACCGTAGCTGAGGCCGCCGATCGTCGTGCCTTCACCGATACCTTCTAAACCGTCGGAGTCGCGCATTCGCACCAGTACGATCGACTGGTGATGCATCGTCGCCATCGCTAGGACATGCGGACGTATCGTCGGAATATCGACGATGAAGGTATCGATCTCTGCGATCGTGACCATGACCTCTCCACATCCTCAGCTCTACGTTATCCCAGCATAGGTACGTCGGAGGGGCTGGACGCGCAAAGATCAATGTGGTTTGCTCACGATACTCACAGGGTATTCAAGCGATGGATCTTCGTCAGTTTCGCTATTTTGTGACCGTCGCGGCCGAACGGAATTTCAATAAGGCGGCAGAGCGGCTGCACATGGCGCAGCCGCCCCTCAGCCGGTCAATCCAGCAATTGGAAGCCGAGATCGGTGCAGAATTGATCGATCGTACGAGCAGGCCGCTTTCCCTGACGCCCATGGGGCACTTCTTCCACGATCAGGCCGTGCAAATTCTGCGGCGTGTCGAAGACATGCGTGCGATGATGGAGGCCGCGATCGCGACCGATAAGCGGCGCTTTACGATTGGGTTCGTGTCATCCACGATCTACGCCCGGCTGCCGGCACTAATACGTGAGTTTCGCTCCGAGCTACCCGATGTAGAGTTGACGCTGGTGGAGAGTACGACCCTTGATCAAATCGCTGCTCTAAAGGAAGGCCGTATTGATATTGGCTTTGGGCGCATCCGATTTGAGGATCCTGCCGTGCGACGCACCGTCCTGCGACGAGAACCCCTAATCGCAGCGGTACCGCTTGCCAGCACACTGGGCATAGACGGCGGTCCCATTTCATTGGCGGCACTCGCTCGCGAAAAAGTAATCCTTTACCCGAGCGCTCCGCGGCCGAGCTACGCCGATCAAGTTCTGTCGCTGTTTCATGACAATGGTCTCACGCCCAGCGTCATCCACGAAGCTAGAGAATTGCAGATTGCGATTGGCTTAGTGGCGGCGGAGGAGGGAGTCGCCATCATTCCAGAATCCGTAAAGCGAGCACGCCCGGACGACGTTCGTTACCTAGAGCTACTAGAACCCGCCCATTCACCTATCATTATGAGCCACCGTGTCGGCGATTTTTCACCAGAAATCTCTGCTTTCATGCGTATCATCGCGCGCAAGTACAACGACTGGAAATATCCTGTGCCCGAAGCGCTGTTGATCACGGTATAACTAAACTAGCAGCATCGACGCCCTCTTTTTAAGTAAGCTTAGGGGCCATCGCGAAACCTTCCCTGCGCGATGGCCTCGCCCAAGTCTAGGTCGATGCCTGCGGTCAGCTGAAAGTTGCTCTCCTACTTCTTGTCGGAACCGATCAGCAGGAGCCGCGAGCCCCGCAACCTGCATGGCGCCAGCTGCGAGGCGGGCTGTCGGTGGAAGCGCGTCGACGATCGGACATCGCGCTCTGTTTGTCTGACATCCGCCATGCTAATCAAAGCTCGGGGAGGCGGGCCGGTGCTCACACAGATACGAAGGATCAAGAACCTCGGGGTCTTCGGTGACTATTCGCGCAGCCCTGAGGTCCCCGACCTGAACCGATACAACCTGATCTATGGCGAGAACGGCTCGGGCAAGACGACTCTCTCGCGTCTGCTCGCCTGCCTCGAGGAGGGCGAGCACGCGGATCACCCTGACCTAGAGTTCACAATCGAGACCCAGTCGGGCGCGTTGGCGCGCGGAACCCGGTATGGGCGCAAGGTGCGGGCGTTCAACAGCGACTTCATCGAGGCGAACATCGGCGGTTTGGACGGGCCGCTGCGTCACATCCTCATTTTGGGTGAGGAGAACAAGCTGGTCGCGGCGGAGATCAAGTCAGAGATCGACACACGAGACGCCCGCCTCCGGCGCATCGCGGAGTTGGACGCATCGGTCGCCAAGCTGGAGACGGAGCGTGGGCGCTTGTTCTCGGGCATCGCGAAGACGATCGGCGAGGCGACGAGCGGGGCGACCCTGCGCAGCTACCGCAAGCCTGACGCGGAGGGCGCGTTCCGGAATCTTACCGGGGGCGAGCAGCTGTCCGACGAAGAACTCGCCCTCCACCACACCACCGTCCACCAGGACATGATGCCGTCGATCGTCCAAATCCAAGAGCCGAGCGTCCGGATCGGCGTTGACGAACCAGAGAGCGCCATCGCCGTAGCGCGAGGCACTGCGCTGCGCGCGTGCGACCTGGCGGCCGAGTCCGCGCAGTCGAATGTCCTGGAACGCCTGTTGGGGAAGCCCGACATCGCAAGCTGGGTCGAGCAAGGCATATCCCTGCACGGCCGGCATTCCTCGGAGACCTGCGAATTCTGCGCGCGACCGATGCCTGCTGAACGGCTCGCAGCTTTGGCGGACCACTTCAGCGCGGAGGACCAACGACTGAAGGCGCGCATCGAGCGCGAGCGCGACCGGTTGTCAGCGGCAATCGAGGGCCTGAACCGGATCATCGCGCCGGACCGCCTCGCCCTTTATTCCGAACTCCGTGACAGCTACGACGCAGCAACCAAAGAACTCGACGCCGCGCTCATAGAGCTCAAGGCCCGGCTGGGCGAGGTTGACGCCACGCTCACGAGCAAGTTGGCCAACCGCACCCGATCATACGAGGCCACGGCGTCCAGTGATACGGCCAGGCTGGCGCAGTCCTTCACGAACCTAAACGCGATCATCGAGCGCCATAATGAGAAAACCGCCGGCTTCGACAGCGCACGCAGTACGTCGCGTGACGCGATCGAGGCACATTACCTGCGTTCAATCAAGGGGCAGGCTGATGAGCTGGCCGAGCGGATAGTCGCCGCCACGGTCGAGATCGCCCTGCTGCGGAACGGTGGCGAGGGCCTGCCGGACGTGCGCGGCATCGCGGCGCTGAACGCCTCCATCGCGGCGAAGCAGGCTCAGGTCTCGAACGAGCACAAGGGCGGAGAGAACCTGACGAGGGATCTTTGTCAATTCCTGGGCAGGACCGATCTACGGTTCGACTCAGGCGTGGACGGCTACCATGTCATGCGACGAGGCAGGCCGGCGAGGCGCCTCAGCGAGGGTGAGAAGACCGCGATCGCGTTCCTATACTTCCTAGTGCAGCTGACGGACCGCGACTTCGACATGTCGGAGGGAGTTGTCAACACCGGGATAAAA
>NZ_APCQ01000267.1:0-9629 GCF_000410615.1 Novosphingobium sp. B-7
ATCTTTGCAACAGAGCCCGCCAAACTGTTCCCAGCTGCAGTCGCGCGACAGGCGGAATCCGGTGCGGATTTCATCGACGATCAGCATCGCGCCCGCCTTGTCGCACAGCGCACGGGCGCGCCGGGCATATTCGCGGGTGACCTCGAACTGGTCCTGGAAAGCCTCATGACGGAAGGGGGTGGCAAAGACCCCGGCGAGATCGTCGCCTGCCGCCTCGACCGCGGCTTCGAGGCTGGCGATGTCATTGTAGACATACTTGCGGATGAAGGCCTTTTCTTCGGGCACCACGCCATTGGGCCGGGGCGTGCACCAGGGCGCGGCACCGTGATAAGCGCCTTCGGCCACGAGGATGATGCGCTTGCCCGTGGTCGACCGGGCGCAGGTCATCGCCATCGTCGTGGCATCGGTGCCGTTCTTGCAGAACATCGCCCAGTCGGCATGGCTGATCATCGACGTCAGCGTTTCGGCGAGTTCGACCATCAGCGGGGATGGACCGGTGGTGGTATCGGCCTTGTCCAGTTGCCTGCGGATCGCCGCGTTCACTTCCGCGCGGCCATAGCCCAGCAGGTTCGGGCCATAGGCGCACATCAGGTCGAGGTACTTGTTGCCATCTGCATCCCACAGATAGGTTCCTTCGGCGCGTTCGAAGAACTGCGGGAAGGAAGGGGGCATCAGCACCGTCGATTCATGACCGTACATGCCGTTCGGGATGACCTTCGCGGCGCGTTCGCGAAGCTGCAGATCCTGGGAATTCGCGGTCATTGTCGAGTCCTCGCAAAAGCGGTTTGACGCCCGACGGACACACCGTCGCAGTTGCCAGATGCCTGCGGCCTGTTCAACATTCTCTCCGAGTCAGCGCAGGTTCATGACTAGTGCAGGAAAGGTGATATTTATCTGCCAAGTTGTCAAACGGGTTTCATCCATCCGCCGTTAACGCAGCAAAAAGGGCTAGGAATGGCGATTGACATCGCATTCCGTCTAGATAATTCTCGGCTAAATTCTGGAAGTATTGCGGGGTTTGTGGCCAGAAGGCACCCAGTTCCGCCAGATTGTGGGCCGTTTCCACCGCTTGCCGATACACTATCACAAAGTCTGCACTTTCATAAGATCAGTTGCCCGGAGAATCCCATGAGTGATCTCGCCCGCCTCTCGAATGCAACCGCCACGGTCGACAATGTCGTGGCCACGATCGAACGCGATGGCGGTGTGATCATCGAGGACTTCATTTCCCCCGAACTGATCGCGGAACTCGAAGCCGATCTGCTGCCGAAACTGGACAGGTCCGGTGCCGGCGGCGACGATTTCACCGGGTTCAGGACCCGCCGGATGAGTGCCCTTTTCGCCAAGACGCGCCGCATGGCCGATATCGTGCTGCATCCGCTGTTTCACGGCGCGGCAGAACGGCTGGTCAACGTGCCCACGAAGTACTGGTCGGGCGAACAGGAACTTTCGATCAAGCCGGGCCTGCGTATCGGCGTGACCCAGCTGATCCAGATCGCGCCGGGCGAAACGCCGCAATCGCTGCACCGCGATCACTGGGCGCTGCTGTGGCGCACGCCCGACTATGATCGCCACGTCCGCCTGCAGGTGATGATCGCGCTGAGCGAGTTCACCGAGGAGAATGGCGGCACGCTGGTGATTCCGGGCAGCCACGTCTGGCCCGACACGCGCATTCCGACGATGGCGGAAGCCGTTCCCACCGTGATGAGGAAAGGTTCCGCACTGCTCTTCGTCGGATCGACCTATCACGCAGGCGGCAGGAACGCGACGACCGACCAGCTCCGCTCGGGCCTGACCATGACGATCGACGCGGCAACCGTGCGGCAGGAGGAGAACATGTATCTCGCGCTTTCGCCGGATGTGGTCAAAAGCTACCCGGTAGAGATCCAGCGCCTGCTCGGCTGGTCCTATACCGACGAGACGCACATGGGCTGGGTCGAGATCGACGGCGAGATGGCCGATCCGATCCGGCTTCTGGCCTGATCGTCCGATGCTCCCCGGCCAGAGCGAAATCACGCCCCTGCAGGTTGCCACCGCGATCGCGGGCGGAACGATCGCCCTGATCGTCCTTGGCATCCAGCCGGTCCTGTACGGGGCATACGTCCTGGAAGGGTCGATCTCTCCGCAGCGGCTTGGCCTGCTTTCGGCCGTGGAGATCGCAGGCATTGCCGCAGGCAGCGCGATCGGCGTGCAATTGCTGGCCCGGTGGCGCACGCAGATCCTGGTGCTTGCCGCCACCGCATTGCTCATTGCGGGCAACCTGATCCCGGTGGCCGAAGGCGCCACGGGGCTGCTGATGCTGTGCCGGTTGACCGCAGGGATCGGGGGCGGACTGCTTGTCGGGATAGTCGGCGTGGCGATTTCACGGACCCGGCGCCTCGGTGCCTGGGCGGGATCGTTCGTGCTGACCCAGGGACTGGTGCCCTATCTGGTGCTGCGCGGCTTCATGCATTTCGATCCTGATCCGGCCAGCCATACCGTCCAGCTGGTGCTGGCGGGCTTCGGCCTCGTGACGCTGCTGCTGCTGCCGTTCTACCCGGCCCGGATGCTCGGATCGGGCGACGAACAGGCCGAACCGATCGGCAGGCCTCAGGGCAGGGGTATCGTCGGCCTCGGCTCCGTACTGCTCTGCGTCGGCGCGGTCGGCGGCATCTGGGGCTATCTGGAAGTGTGGATGCACTCGCGCGGCATCGAAAGGGCAGACAGCACTTCGCTGATCACGATTTCCCTGCTCGGACAGATCCTTGGAGCCGTCGCCGGATCGCTGATTGCCGATGGCAAGTGGGGCTGGCTGCGCTTGATCGTCCTGCTCTGCGCCCTGATGAGCGCGGTGGTCGCCTGGCTGGCCTGGCCTTCGTCCGCTGTGGTATCGTTCGGGTATGGCGTGGCCTACGCGATGGTGGCCCCGGCATTCCCGCCCCTGCTCGCGCGGCTCGATCCTGTCGGGCGGGCGGTTCCCTACAGCGCAACTGCGCAGTTGGTGGGCCTTGCCATCCTGCCGACGCTGGCGGGCGAATTCCTTGCCCCGTTTGGTCTGGATCTGGTGCTCGTGGGCTTCCTGTCGTGCATGCTGGGCAGCCTGGTCCTGGTGCTTAGCCAGGTTCCGTTCCTGCTGGGGCGCAACCGAAAGCCCGATCCCGTCTCCTGGAAGGTACACCATGAAGCAGTGTAATGTCGCCGTTCTCGGGCTTGGCCTGATGGGCGCTGCCGTCGCCCGCGGTTTCGCGGCCGCGGGCCATGCCGTCCACGTGTGGAACCGGTCGCCGGAAAAGGCCACCGCGCTGGCGGGTGAACGCATCACCGCCTGGCCTACCGTGGCCGAAGCGACGGCAGCGGCGGGTCTCGTGGTGAACCTGACCGGGCAGTGCGAACAGTTGCCGGAAACATTCGCGGGATGCGAAGCGGTGCTTGCCGGGAAATACGTGCTGAACCTTGCCTCCGGCACGCCTGCCAATGTCCGCGCGACCGGCGCATGGACCAGTGCACAGGGGGCGCAGTTCGCCAGCGGAACGATCCTTTGCTACCCCGAAGGCATCGGAAAGGAAGCCAGCGCGATCTACGTCGGCGGCTCGACATTGCTGTGGGAGAAGTTCGGCGAGGCGATCGTGTCCATCGCCGGGCGATCGGAGTTCGTTGCCGAGGATAGCGGTACGCCCAACGTGCTGGAAGCCGCCTTTGTCGGCACGTTCTTCCTCCCATCGGTTGCGGCCTTCATCGAAGCCTCGCGTTTCATGAAGAGCGAGGGCGTCGACCCCGCGATCCTGACCGCCAGCCTTCCGACAATGGTCGCCGAACTGCAGGTGCAGTGCGAGATTGCGGCAAGCGAGATGGCCGAAGGCAGCTTTCCCACCGACCAGGCCACGATCGCCACGCATCGGCGCTCGCACCGCATGTTCGTTCAGGCCTATACAGATGCCGCAGCGCCCAGCGATATCATCACGGCGACTCTGGCCAAGCTGGAACGCGCCGCAGCCGCAGGGCACGGCGAAAGCTCGTTCAACGCAATGGCACTGCATTGACGCAAGGATCCCGCATTGGCCACTCTCCCCCTTGCCGATCCGCCTGCTGCAGGCATGCAAGGGGGCGCAGTGGCGGCAGGGGCTGATCTCATCGATCCGGTCGACCGGGGCAGCGCGATCGCAGCCGCCTCGCTGCTGATCGCGCTCAACCAGCTTGTCATCAATGTCCAGCCGCTCCTGATCGGGGCGCTTGCCCGCCACCGCGGGCTAGACGACGGCGAACTCGGCCTGGTCAGTTCGGCGCTGGTCGGAGGCGCGCTGCTTGCCTCCTCTACCGCCCCGTTCTGGGTGCGGCGCGTCAACTGGCGCAGGACCACGACACTTGCCCTGCTGCTGGCCGCCCTTATGTTCTGGGTGACCTCGCTGGTCACGGGTTTCGGCTGGCTCTGCCTTGCATTCGCGCTTGCCGGGCTGATGAAAGGCATGATCGGAGCGCCGTCTTTCGTGTGCCTTGGCGATACCAGCAGGCCCGAACGCAATTTCGGAACGTCCGTCGCGGTACAGGCCATCGTCGCGGCGGCGGCCGCCGTGCCGATGGCGGGCTACCTCATTCCAGCCTACGGGCTTTCAGGGGTGCTATACAGCCTGATCGCGGCGATGGCCGTGGGGCTGGTCGCCGTGCGGTTCCTGCCTGCTTCGGGCCGGGGTTCGGAACAGGCGCATGGCGCGCGCGTGAAAGTACCGGCGTGGCGGCTGCTTCCATTCATCGCCGTGCTTCTGGCGATGATGCTGTTCACGATCGGCGTGACCAGCTTCTGGTTCTTCCTCGAACGGATCGGCACCGCGCAATCGATCCCCGCCGCCACGATCGGCCTGGCGGTAAGCGGCACGGCGCTGGTCTCGATTCCCGGTTCGTTCGCGGTTACCTGGCTTTCGCGCTGGCTGGGCGGATTGCAGTTCATCGTGCTCGGCTCGCTGCTGATCGTGGCCGGGTTCGCGCTGGTCGCCGTGCCCGAACCGGTTGCGTTCATGGCGGGCAGCCTGATCTTCGCGATTGGCTGGGGCATTGCCCAGCCAGGATACTGGGCGCTGGCGCGCGAGGCCGATCCGACCTCACGGCTGTTCGTGCTGTCCTCGGCGGTTGCCGGCCTTGCTTCGGTCATCACCGGACTGATTGCCGGACCGATGATCGGGCTGAACGGCTATACCGGATTGATCGTGATGTCCGGGCTGTTCGTAGCGGCGGGGATTGCGCTGTGCGTGCTGATAAAGCCGATCGCGGCCAGGATGCCGCCCATGGCCGACTGATAACCCGAAACGCTGCGCAAGGACTTGGCTCGCTTCATTCGGGATTGGTCGCACGCAGACCTCCATCCTTCCGGCCATGACAGAACACGGTTCGTCGCAAAGGCAGATCGAAGTCGACAAAAATTCGGATTCTCAGACACATTTTGAAATGGAAGTAATTGCTCCCATATAGCGAATGTGCAAGATTGCTGCATGGAGTCGCGCCGTGCGGAGATGCCGCCGGACGCTGCCGGGGAGAACGTCATGGACGCTGTGCTTTCGATGGATGCAGTGAAGAATCATGCCGACACTGTCGCACTGGACGAGATCAACGTCGTCGACGTGGAGCTTTGGCGCAACGATACGATCTGGCCCTATTTCGACCGGTTGCGCCGCGACGACCCCGTCCATCTTCATCCGGCAGACCATCACGTCGACGGTGCGTTCTGGTCGATCACCCGGTTCAACGACATTGTCGCGATCGACAGCGATCACCAGACCTTCTCGTCGGAACCGACCATCTTCCTCGAAGAGCAGATGCAAGGGTTCGAACTTCCCGCCTTCATCCAGATGGACCCGCCGCGCCACGACCAGCAGCGCAAGACGGTGATGCCGGTAGTCTCGCCGCAGAACCTCGCGGCGATGGAATCGCTGATCCGCAGCCGCGTCCAGACCACGCTCGACAGTCTGCCCATCGGCGAGAAGTTCGACTGGGTCGACAAGGTCTCGATCGAACTGACCGGGCAGATGCTGGCAACGCTGTTCGATTTCCCGTTCGAGGATCGCCGCAAGCTGACCTACTGGTCCGACATGGCCACTGCCGATCCGGTAGCCTCGGGCATGTACAGCGATCCCGAGAACTACCAGCAGGAATTCATCGCGGTGATGACCGAATGCGCCGAGTATTTCACCGGCCTGTGGAACGAACGCGTCAACCAGCCTCCCAAGGGCGATCTAATCTCGATGCTGGCGCACAGCGAAAGCACCAGCGAGATGGATCCCAACGAGTTCCTCGGCAACATCCTGCTGCTGATCGTGGGCGGCAACGATACCACCCGCAACACCATGTCGGGTTCGGTGCTGGCAATGTTCGAGAACCCCGGCGAAAGGGCCAAGCTTGACGCCAACCCCGCGCTGATACCCTCGATGGTGTCCGAAACGCTGCGCTGGCAGACGCCGCTGTCCTACATGCGCCGCACCGCCACGCGCGATGTCGAACTGGGCGGCAAGACCATCCGCAAGGGCGATCGCGTGGCGATGTGGTATGCCGCCGGGAACCGCGATGCGGAAGTGATCGAGAACCCGTACGAATATCGCATCGATCGCCCCAATGTGCGCCGTCACCTTGCGTTCGGCTTCGGCATTCACCGTTGCCTGGGCAATCGCCTGGCGGAAATGCAACTGCGCATCTTGTGGGAGGAAATCCTGCAGCGCTTCCCGGAAATCCACGTCCATTCGCTGGAGCGCGTGCCGTCGGCCTTCGTCCACGGCTTCTCGGAAATGCAGGTTTCGATCCCGCGCCGGCTGTAACCGCGCCGCAGGGATCTCCACACGTACGCAAGAGGATATCGGGATATGGTACGCATCGCCTTCATCGAGCACGACGGCACGCAGCATGATGTCGAAGCGCCGCAGGGCTGGTCCCTGATGGAAGCCGCCGTGAAGAACGGGGTTCCGGGGATCGACGGAGACTGTGGCGGAGCCTGTGCCTGTGCCACCTGCCACGTCTTCGTGCAGGCACCGTGGTTCGACAAGGTCGGTGAACGATCGCCCAACGAACAGGAAATGCTCGAATTCTCGGCCGAAGTTGCCGACAATTCGCGGCTTGCCTGCCAGATCACGCTCGCCCCGGCGCTTGACGGCATTACCGTCCGCATGCCGGCCAGCCAGCAGTAAGGCCCGGTCATGGCAAGCATCGCCCATGACACGCCGACAGCACCGGCAAAGGCCGAACGCAGGATCAGCAAGGCCGAGGAGAAGGCTATCGCGCGTTCGCTTTCGCCAGGAATCGCCTGGCCGACGGTGATCCTCACCTTCCTGTTTCCCGCAGCCTATGTCGCGCTTGCCTGGCTGGGCCTGAGCGGCAGGGTTTCATCATGGCTGATCACCCCGGTACTGGGGCTGGTGTCCTACGCGCACTATTCGCTGGTGCACGAAGCGGTGCACGGCAACCTTGTGGTCGAACCGAAATCGCTGCGCTGGTTCAATACCTTTGCCGGATGGGTCGGCGCGATCGGGCTGGGGATCGGCTGGCCGCTGCTGCAGCGCACCCATGTGCTGCACCATTCGCACACCAATACCGACAAGGACCCGGACATCTACGTCAAGGGCACCTTCTGGCAGCTGATCGGCAAATGGGCGCGCGATTCGGTGCCCGGCTATCTGCCGCTGGTGCTCTACCGTTTCGTCATGCCCGACCTCTATCGCCAGCTACGTGCGATCATGAGCGACCGCGAGATCCTGCAGTGTTCGCTGCTGAACACGGTGCTGATCGGCCTGCTCGGCGTGGCTTTTGCCACAGGGCACGCGCTCGACTGGCTGCTGCTGCTGTTCGTGCCGCAGCAGATTGGCGTGCTGATCCTGATGATCTTCTTCCAGTGGCTGCCGCATTATCCGTTCGACCGCTTCGACCGCTACGGCAATACCCGGATCAGCCTCTGGGCAGGCGGCAAGGTGTTCACGCTGCAGCAGAACATGCACCTGATCCACCATCTGTGGCCAAGCGTGCCGTTCTACAACTACTTCCGCCTGTTCGTGGCCCTGCGCCCGGTGCTGGAAGACGAAGGCGCAAGGATCGAAGGCTTCCGGCCGCGCGGCTGACCGATCAGTCCAGATAGCGGCTGAAGGTGTCGCTCACCATCTGGTGCAGGATGCGCAGCAGGTTGTGCGCGGTCACCTCGTCCGATTGCAGCGCGATGTCGAGAATGCGGTTGCTCGCCTCGATCACCACGCAGCACAGCGCGGTCACTTCCGCATCGTCGCCCCGCACCCCCAGCGCGCGCAGGCCAATGGCCAGCTCGCGCTGGACGGCGATATTGTCGGCCTCGTACTGTTCGCGCAGGATCGGGCTGGATTCCGCCGCCGCGCGCAAGGCCCGGTAGCCGACCTCCTTCGAGGCCGCCGCGTAGTAATCGAAGATCGCGCGATCCAGCGCCTTGTGCCAGTCGTCCTGCGGCGAAAGCGCCGAAAGATCGCCCACCCATTCGCGCTCGTGCTGGCGCGCCCGTTCGGCCAGGGCTTGAAGGATCGCCCACTTGTTCGGAAAATAGCGATAGATCGCGCGCGGGCTGAGTGCGGCCCGCCCGGCGAGGAGGTTGGTGTTGAAGGCATCGGCGCCAACTTCATCAAGCAGCAGGGCGCTTTCCTGCAGGATGCGCTCGTGCGTGGCGCGGCTGCGCTCCTGCTTGGGCACGGCGCGCGGCGTGAGAGACGAACTATCGGACATTTATCCGCGCTATCAATCGTTGCCGGGTTCATCAAGGCGCAGTTTGCACCACGCGGTCATGGTTCGGTGCAGCCGGTAGCGGACAAGACCGCGCAGGGTGCCGATGCCCTTCAGGCAGGAAGGAACAAGGGCGAACAATCGCACTTGCCAGCCGCGCTTTATCGGATAATTAGTAAGCGTCCGATCAGGGCCGTGGCGCGCAATGGCCGCTTCTAGGATCACGGCGCGCCCTCGCTGATGGCGACTGTTGGGTGGGAAGCGGACATCGCTCAGTGCGACACCGCGCTGGAAAAGCCGTTCATGATTACCACGCCAACAACGATGAAGCCCATGCCGATCATGGCGGCGGAATCGAGCTTCTGGCCTTGGATCAGCCACGCGACAGCCGCGACCAACACTACGCCCAAGCCTGCCCAAATCGCGTAGGCAACTCCGGTGGGGATGGTCCGTAATGCCAGCGCAAGGAAGTAGAACGTGACTAAATAGCCCCCAAGGGCGAGCATGGTCGGGCCGATCTTTGTGAACCCCTCTGTCTGGCGGAGTAACGATGTCGCGAACACTTCACCAATGATGGCAATCGCAAGGTAGAGATACTGCATGAAACGCTCCTTGAGTTTGGAGGGAGCGTTGGCCCATTGGTCAAGCGCCTACCCTTTCGATCAGGTGACGCCGTGGCAGGGAAGAGTCCGACATGCGGGCGCAGGGGCTACCATCCTGCTACTCTATGCTCGGCGAAACCAACTTAGGAAAGCTCAATCAGCTTGTCACGCGACCATCAGGAAAATGTCCGAAATGGGGTCGCTTCCTGAAAGGCAGCTTCTGGCAGAAAATCGCAGATAGCTGCCATTGGCGCAATGGCCCTCAGTCGACGTCCTGGTCACCGGATTGAGCCGCCTTCCATGCCCAGGGCAGCATTTCGGGCTCTGTTGCAAAAATCG
>NZ_APCQ01000268.1:0-877 GCF_000410615.1 Novosphingobium sp. B-7
CAGCGCGCCTTTGCGCGCGAGGCGGCGCAGATGTTCGCGCCGCGCCGGGGTGCGCGGCAGCCGCACGTGGTGCTGGCCCAGGCGGGCACAGGCACGGGCAAGACGCTGGGCTATCTGGCGCCGGCATCGCTGTGGACCCAGCAATCGGGTGGCACGGTCTGGGTTTCCACCTATACCAAGGCGCTGCAACGGCAGCTGCGCCGCGAAAGTGCGCGGGCCTTTGCCATGCCGCCGCCGGGCAGCAAGGCGCCGCCGCCGGTGGTGGTGCGCAAGGGGCGCGAAAACTATCTGTGCCTGCTCAACCTGGAAGACGCCTTGCAGGGCGGCTTTACCGGGCGGCCGGCGATCCTGGCGCATCTCGTGGCGCGCTGGGCGGCCTATAGCCAGGATGGTGACATGATCGGCGGCGATCTGCCCGGCTGGCTGGGTACGCTGTTCCGCAAGCGCGGCATTGCCGCCCTGACCGACCAGCGCGGCGAATGCGTCTATGCCGGCTGCCCGCATTATCGCAAATGCTTCATCGAACGCGCCGCGCGCGCCAGTGCCGAGGCAGAGCTGGTGGTGGCCAACCACGCGCTGGTTATGGTCAACGCCGCACGCGGCCGCGATGTGGCGCAGCGCCCTACGCGCATCGTGTTCGACGAAGGGCACCATGTGTTCGATGCGGCCGACAGCACGTTTGGCGCCGCGCTGACCGGGGCCGAGGCAATCGAGCTGCGCCGCTGGGTGATTGGCCCGGAAGGCAAGTCACGCGGGCGGCGGCGCGGGCTTTCGGCGCGGCTGGCCGATGTCGCCAGCTATGACGAGGGTGGCGCCACGGCGATCACCCAGGCGCGCGAGGCGGCCGAGCTTTTGCCCGGTGACGGCTGGCTGGCGC
>NZ_KE148484.1:0-12711 GCF_000410615.1 Novosphingobium sp. B-7
TTTTATTCCCGGTGTTCTCAGTAGCCGAAGCCAACCGGCTTTCCCGCCCTTGCGCTCTCGATGAGCTGGACGATGCGCGTAGCGGTAAGCAAGTCCGGGTATTCACCGTCGAGACCGTATCCCATGGAACGAAGGCGGTCATTGAGGAGAGCCCATGCCTGGTATCGAGGCAAGTCATCGTCATAGCGCGAGGCATCGAGGACGAACCGAAGCACTTGCTCGCGCAGATCATTCTCCCGGTCTTCTAGGACCTGCCTTGCAGCGGCCTGGGCAGCTGCGATCCTTTCCAAGTGGGCTGCTCTGAGTTCTTCACGGAGCCTTGCTACCTCCTGGGCATAGTCGAAGACGATGATGGTCTGGCGGTCTACATCGACCGTGATCTCATCCCACCGGACCAAGCGCTCGACCCACTCATCAACGATCTCATCACCCTGAATGATCGGCTTGCGGTACCAGCATGTCATGATGAAGCTTCCTGCCGCTTCCGACGCGGCAGCACTTCGTTCATCGACGACGAAAACGTTGGAGTTGTTGCCGAACAGGATGTCATCATCGGTCATGCGACGATAGGTCGGATGGAAGTACGGCAAGACCCAGACGAGCGCCGCTCCTTCGGCACGATAGAACTCCTTCCGGCTCAGCACGACGTCCATGAAGGTCGTGCTCAGCTGCACCTCGAAGGCCAGTCTGTCGGTGTCCGTCCGTGCCGAAACGTCAGGTCGGCGGAGGCCGCAGAGACCTTCGCTTGCTTTCCAGGTCCTTTCTGAGGCCACATCCTTGAACCGTGGATCGGCCGAGAGGCTCCGCAAAAGAAGTGCCTTGACCCGCTTGTGCGCCCCGCTCTCCTGGGCACCGCGGTACTTCATGGCCCTGATATCGGCTTCGCTCAGCTCCGTTCGTGTGACAGCGGGGCACGAGCCATCTTCATGGCGATGCCGGAAGAAGAACCGTTTGGTCGTGCTGCACGCCAGATAAACCGGAACACCGCACGTCGCGCACACCAGGCGTGCGTCGTCACGTTTGACGAGCGCCTTAAGTCTTTGGCGTAGCAGAATTGCGCGCTCATACCGGAATGCCCGGATCAGGCGACGGACATTGAGAACATGGCCAGTTCGCGGGTTCCTGACAGCGTCAATCTCGGGCTTTGTCACCGCCGATGCCCATGCCAGCGGATCGACAGTCGTGTTTCCAACCATGGTCGTCTCCTTACCTTGTGGCAGCAGAATTCCCTCGGCCGGGAGGGCTAACAGCGTTCCAATCGCGCGCCCGCCTGTTTGAGCCCCCAGCGTCGCTCGACATAGAATTCGAGCGACTTGCGGACCTCGAAGCTCAGAACTTCCTGCGTGAACCCATATTCCAACCGGACAGCGGCCTGCTGCTCTTCTGTAAGGCTGCTCAGCGGCCGAAGCCGGACTTCGACGAACTCTTCCCAGTCAGCATCGCGCGGAAGTTCTTCGCGGACCGGTGCGACATGGAAGGTGCTGTCGGGATGGACCCGGACCGGAACATAATCGCGCCATTCGCGGTGGTGGAAACTCCACGCCCGAACGTGCAGGCGCTCGCCGTCGGAGGCAAAATGCGCCGGTGCGATCCATTGGTTCTGACGCAGCCCACTCGACATCGACACATAGCCGATCTCGATCTTCTGCCGCTGCTCGACCGCCTGCCATAGGCGACGCATCACAAATGGGGGGCACTGCCGGGCCGGTGATGGAAGAACAGAAAGGTTGCTCGAGGCGGGATGGCCGACAAACTCATCCGGCGAGCCTGCATCCTCCACAAAAGGCAGGCCGCGATGGTGGGGGTTGGCAACATAACACTTTCGGACCGTGTCGTAGCGAGGCTTCGGCTCTGCAACCCGGTCGAGATATTCCCTCAGATCGATTGCCGCTTGCGGAGACGAGATCCCGAAACGCTCGATCAGGTCCTTGCGATTCACCTGTCCGCGCCAAGTCAGGCACCGGTCGAGATAGGCCAGGCGGGCGAGCATTGCTGGCTTGAGTGCAGGATCGTCCATGTCCGAACCCTACTTGACGAGCTACCGCACGTCTATATAAATTTTATATGCACTTGGATTCGAGGACAGAATAATGCGCATCTTGCACACCAGCGACTGGCATCTGGGCCGCCAATTTCATGGCCTGTCCCTCGATGAAGACCATGACCACATTCTCGTCCAGATCCTCGCGGTGATCGATGATGAACGCCCCGATGTCGTGATCATCGCCGGCGATGTTTTTGACCGGGCAAACCCGCCCCAAAGCGCGATAACCCGCCTCTCGCAGTTCCTCACAACGGTGCGGGCAGCATCCGATGCAGCGATCGTTATCATCGCGGGCAACCACGATTCCGCCGCACAGATCGGTGCGATGGGCGTTCTTGCCGATGGCGGCGCGGCGATCGTGCGCGGACCATTGGATGAAGATGAGCGACCGCTCGTGGTTTCCGATGCGCATGGGCCAGTGGCCATTTCCGCCCTGCCCTTTGCCTTCGAATACGCCGCCCGCCTGTGTTTCGACGACGACGGCATCGGCTGCCCTGCAGATGTCATCCGGGCCCAGCTTGCCAGCGCTCGCAAGCACGTGGCCGAGGGAATGCGTTGGGTTGTCGTGGCCCATGCCTTTGTCGACGGCGCAGCAACCAGCGAAAGCGAACGTCCGCTCACGCGCATGGTCGGTGGGATTGAGACCGTCTCGGCGGCTGCCTTTGAGGGCGCACACTATGTGGCCCTTGGGCACCTTCACCGCCCGCAACCGGTGGGACTGGATCACATCCGTTATTCCGGCGCACCTTTGGCATTCGGATTCGATGAGGAAGGTCAGCAGAAGTCGGTCAGCCTGATCGACCTTGCGGCCGACGGCACTGTCACAGTGACCGAAGTGCCGCTGCGGCCGCTGCGTCAGGTCAGAACCATCCGAGGCAAGCTGCTCGAGCTGCTCGCGGCCGCGGAAGTGTCCAATGACATCGTCCGCGTCGTTCTCACGGACGACACCCCGCAGATCGACCCGATGAAAAGGATCAGGGCCGTGTACCCCAATGCGGTCCAGCTCGCTTACGAACGCAACGAGCGACCAGTAGAGCTGCGCCTCGAAGAGCAGCGCGCGGCGATTGATGACCCGCAGACGCTCTCCTCCGCATTCCTCGAGTTCATCCGTGGTGAGCCCCTGTCGGATGCGGAGGGGCAGATTGTGGCCTCCGCGCTGCAATCCTTCGCTACGATGGAGGAAGAAGCATGAGGCCGATCAAGCTCACCCTCAGCGCTTTCGGTCCCTATGGCGGCGCGGAGACGATTGATTTCCGCGAAGCGACGGATGCCGGCCTTTTCGGGATTTACGGTCCAACCGGATCAGGCAAGTCGTCGATCTTCAGCGCGATTTCTTTCGCCCTGTTTGGCGAGGGGGCCAAGGAGGAGCAAGGCATCGGTACGATGCGCTCTGACTTTGCGCCTGAGGATCTGCTGACCGAGGTGAGCCTGCAATTCGAACTGGGCTCCAAGCGATATTATGTCAGGCGTCAACCTGACCAGGCACGGCCGAAGGCGCGAGGCGAGGGTCACACCATGCAGCCACACGCTGCCTGGCTGTTCGACGTATCGGACGTCGCCATCGATGATGTCGGTCCGGATAACTCGGGCGTTCCGATCGCAGAAAAGAAGGTCGGCGCCGTCCTCAGCCACGTCGAAGGTCTTCTCGGCTATGGCGCACAACAGTTCCGCCAGATTGTCCTGTTGCCGCAAGGGAGGTTCGAGCGTTTCCTGGTGTCGAACAGCAAGGACCGGCTCGAGATTCTGCGGGAACTGTTCGACGTCTCTCTGTACCGCCGGCTCACCGAAAAGCTCAAAGCCGATGCCGCGAACATCAGACGCGAGATCGAAGATGGCTACCGCTTACACGCAAGCCGCCTTCAAACCGAGGGCTACAGCAGCTCGGACGAGCTCGCCGACGGCATCGCCTCGGCACTTGAACGGTACGAATTTGCCCAGCTGGCAGTCTCGGAGACAGCGGCCGTGCTTGCTGTTGCCAACAAAGCCTATGCGGCCGCTGAAGAGCAGGAAAAGCGCTTTGTCGAGGTCGAGGCTGCGTCCACTGCACTCAAGCAGCTCGACGCACAGGGCCAGACTTTCGAGGCGATGCGAACCCGCAGATCCCAGGCCGAGCTGGCGCGGCGCATATCGGACCTCGACGCCAGCGTTGCCGATGCACAGAGGCGCTACCGCGCAGCGATTGATGCGCACGCCAACGCTGAAGTCGAAGCACGAAAGGCAAGCGAGGCTCTTTCGGCGGCGAATGCGACGCTGCTCGATCTCCGCTCCCGCGATCATGAGATTGAAGACATCGCGCGCAAGATCGACCAGCTGAACCGCCACAAGCAAGTTCTGGTGGATGCTGCCGAGCGTCTGGCTGGCCTTGAAGCCGCCGAGGCAGGGCTGGAACAAGCAAAACAGGCTCACTCTCAAGCCGCCGACGCTGAGGCACAGGCTGCTGATCTCTGCGAAGAGAAGGAGACGGCGCTCGCGGCAGCCCAAGCCAATGGTCTTGAGCGACAGAGGCTGAGCGGAACTCGCGACAGTTTGAAGAGTGAGCTCGAGGCAGCGCAGACCTTCGCAAAGGCGGCGCAAGATGCGAAATTGTCGCAGGAAGCCTGCGAGAAGGCATCAAAAATCGCCCGCGACGCACAGGCCCGCCATACCGAAGCGGTCGCTGTAGCCGAGATGCACGAGCGCGCCTTCCTTGCAGCCCAGGCCAGCGTCCTTGCCCAGCGATTGCAGGACGGGCACCCCTGCCCGGTTTGCGGCGCCAGCGACCACCCCGATCCGGCGCGTGATTCAGGCGATGCGGGCGCACTCGAAAAGGCGTGGCGCAATGCTCAGGGCGCTGCGCTTGCCGCTTCAAAGGCTGATCGCGAGGCCCAGGCTGCCGCCAGCTCGGCCCGTGCCACGCTCGATGCAAAATGTGCGGTTCTGGACGGGCTCACGGAGCCAAAGCGCGACGTGAGCGAGATCGATGGCGATCTGCAACACGTCCTTGGTCAGATCAGCGGTTTGGGTCCGGACGTCGACATCGGCGTTCTCACCAAGGAACCGGATGACGCACGCACGCGCAAGCTGGCAGCGACGGAGGCCGTCCAACAGGCTCGAGACGCGCTCGGCAAGGCAACGACTGCAGAGGCACTGGCCCGGCAGGCGTACGACGAGAAGATTGCATCGGTCCCCGAGAACCTGCGCCAGCAAGACACTCTGCAGACCGCAATCGATGCCGCCACCGCAGACTTGAGCAGCCGGAAGCAGGCCCTTGCCGATGCCGACGCGAGGCAGCGCGAGCTTGATGCCATTGCGATCAAGGCAGCAGCCGCATTGCACAGCGCTTCGACCGCAGTCATCGAAAACAAGACAGATCTCGCCGCAAAGCGATCGGCATTTGAAGCTCGCCTTTCCGAGCTCGGGTTCGCCGAGGCAGACTATCGCGCCGCGATCCCCGATATTGCAGAGATCCCTGCACTGGAGCAGGCAATCGCGGGTTTTGACACCGCCCTTGTTGAAGCCCGCGCGCGGGAAACGATGGCAAGAAACGCGGTCGGCAACGCGCAGCGACAAAGCCTCGAACCCTACCGCCTGAGCTGCGCGCAAGCACAGGCCGCCGCCGAGGAGGCAGTGAAGCAAAGCGCTGCCGCTCAGCAGAAACACCAATCGCTTGTCGAGCTACAGACCAGTCTGGCAGATCAGCTTGAGAGCCTTCAGGCCCTGGAGCAGTCCTCCGGCTCACTCCGGGGAATTGCGGAAGCCTTCGACGGTCAGAACGAGATGCGGACCAGTCTCGAGACATTCGCCATCGGTGCGATGTTCGATCAGGTTCTCGAAGCGGCGAACCTGCGCCTCGATCCCATGACCAGTGGCCGGTATCGCTTTGAGCGCGATACCGTCAGTGTTGGAGGTCGATCCAAGAGAGGGCTGGACGTTCGCGTCCACGACATCGAGACCGGCCGCGCTCGCGAGATCATCACGCTTTCGGGCGGCGAGACCTTCATCGCAGCCTTGTCCCTAGCACTCGGGCTGTCCGACATCGTCGAAATGACAAACGGTGCCATCAGGCTCGACACCATTTTCATCGATGAAGGCTTCGGTAGCCTCGACACCGATAATGACGCCGGCACACTCGATCAGGTTCTGCAGGTGCTTCAGAGCATCGTGGGCGAACGGCGCGCGGTGGGGCTCATCTCGCACGTGCCGCTGGTACAACAGGCTGTTCCCAATGGATTTACAGTGCACAAAGGTGCCAATGGGAGCCAGATCGATGTAAGGTCGATGTGAAGCTGTAAGGGCGAGGCCTCGCTCACTGTGAGGACAATACATGGAAGAAGCAGGGGCAAATATGACCACAGCGCGGCTTTTCGATCTAAACATCGAGAAGATTCTAGAAGCGTGGGAAAGCGCACATGCCGTCCGCGAACTCATTGCCAATGCGATCGACGAACAGCAATTGACCGATACCCCAGACATCGAGGTCTTCAAGACCGATGATGGCGACTGGACTATCCGCGATTTCGGCCGCGGGCTCAGATACGAGCACTTCACGCAGAACGAAAACGCCGAGAAGCTCCAGAATGCCGGGAAGGTCATTGGCAAGTTTGGGGTTGGCCTGAAGGATGCGATGGCAACCCTCCATCGCAATGGTGTCGCCGTGATCATTCGGTCCGCACACGGCGAGATCACCCTTGCTCAGATAGCCAAGCGCGACTTCGATGATGTGGTGACCCTCCATGCTGCGGTTCAGCCATCACCTGATCCAGCAATGGTCGGCACCACAATCACTCTGCGTGGTTTGAGCGATGAGCAGATGGAGAAGGCGAAGAGTTTCTTCCTTCGATTTTCCGAGGAGGAAGTGCTCGAATCAACGCGCATCGGCGAGGTTCTTCGGCGGAAGCCGAATGTGTCGGCACGGATCTATGTAGCTGGCCTTTTGGTGGCCGAAGAGGAGAACTTCGCGTTCTCCTATAACATCACAGCGCTCACTGAGCCGATGCGCAAAGCACTCAATCGTGAGCGAACCAACGTCGGCCGCACAGCCTACTCTGATCGCGTGAAGCAGATGCTGCTCAATGCGACCACAGCGGAAATCGGTTCGGAGCTTGCTGACCAGTTGCAGGCATTACAATCAGGCCTCGGCAGCGACGAAGTTCGATGGAAGGAGGTGGCAATTCACGCCGTTCGGATCCTCAGCGGCAGCGGCAAATACCTATTTGTCACCGCCGATCAATTGATGACCAATTCATCCTCGGTGGATCATGCCCGAAACGATGGCATCAAGGTCATCACGATACCCGACAGCATCCAGAGAGACGTCGTCGGCATGACGGATCTCAGCGGTGAGCCGATCCGTGATCTCGGCCATTATCAGACAGAGTGGAACGATAGCTTCGTATTTGATTTCGTGGAGCCCAGCTCTCTTTCAACGGCAGAGCGAGCGGTTTTTGAGAAGGTGGAGGACATCGTCGCGCTTGTTGGCGGATTGCCCCAACATGTGCAGTCGGTTCGCGTGAGCAATACGATGCGGGTGGAACTTGCGACGGGTAGCGATGCTCTGGGGCTATGGGATGGCTCTACCCAGTCGATCGTCATCCGTCGCGACCAGCTCTCGTCGGTTTCGAGTTTTGCGGGCACACTGCTTCATGAGATCGTCCACGCCCGCACTGGGTTCGACGATGTCACGCGAGATTTTGAGAACGCGCTTACAGATGTGATCGGTCAAACGGCTGCAACGGCAATTGCATCCGTTCGACGGCCGAAGTCGCTTCTAACCGGTCTGTTTGGCCGTGCTTGAGCTGAGCACGACGCAACCGACGCCAATGTTTGTCGGTCATTGCTGGAGGAGCTTGCGGGTGATGATCATAATTTGATGACAGTGCCTGCTGGCCACCGCGCCCGACGATGTCTTCCTTAGCGGGCAGCATACAGCGGCAGCCTCATCCTGTTGTGAATATCGGCAATGGCCTCGTAAGTTATTGTTCGTTCATGTGGAAGGACAACTGGCTTCATGGGCAGATATCTCTAGATCACTACTATTCGCAACGCAGCGAGAGCCTGCGGGGTCTGCGTATACAAAAAGGGGCAATCCGTGAGCGGAACAATCTCGGCAGATGCACTTGGGCGCCTACGCGCTGCAAAAGCGGCAATGCAGAAGGACGGTGATATCCGAGAGATTCTTGAGTCGCGGGATAGCGTCGTCGATCGCTATGGCCCGCAATTCCAGCCTGGCCAAATCGAACAAATCGACGAGAAGGTATTGCGCTCCTTTCTTCTGATAGAGAACAACAAGCATTGGTCTGGGCTCTTTCGGCAGAGCAACCGTATTTGTGCTGACATGACCGCAACTCGGGCCGCTCTCGCCGCGTTGGTCGATGAAAGCCGGCCGATCGAGGAACGAACCCGGCCTGCGACCGAGATAAAGGGTCTAGGCAAAGGGATCATCACAGCGATCCTTCTCGTAGCATACCCGAACAAGTATGGTGTCTGGAACAATACGTCGGAGAGCGGGCTGATCGACCTTGATCTGATGCCTGATTGGCCGCGCGGAGCGAGCTTTGGCGTACGCTATGCCGCAATTAATGGCGTTCTGAACGAACTCGCCAGAGAACTTGAGGTCGACCTTTGGACGCTCGACACCATTTGGTGGTATCTGTCAGGCGATAAGGAAGAGACCGAGGTCGACTCTGAAACCCCACTGACCGCTGATTCCCCAACAGGACAAGTTGCAGCCCGCTTCGCGATCGAGCGGCATCTGCATGACTACCTCTTCGACAATTGGTCTCAGCTCGAACTGTCCAGGGACTGGGATATCTACGTTCGCGACGGGGAGCCGGACGCAGGTTACGAGTTTCCGACTCCGATCGGACGGATCGACCTTTTGGCTAAGCACAAGCACGAGTCGAAATGGCTCGTGATCGAGCTTAAGCGCGACAAGTCGTCGGACGCAGTAGTAGGGCAGATACTGCGCTACATCGGATGGATAAGCGCTCACCTCGCTCAGCCAGGCGAGACCGTGGAGGGGCTGGTCATCGCCGCGCGGGGCGAAGACAAGCTCCACTATGCGCTTAGCGCGGTGCCCTCCGTCTCGTTCAAAAGCTACGAAGTGGAGTTCCGGCTGAAAGACGGCCCCTCGTTCGATGAGTTCTCGCGCCCCTAATCGGTTTTGCTTACGGAAAGCTTGCCGATGAGGTGAAGCGCAGATTGAAACATGTCTTGGCAGTGGTCAGGTATCCAGCCTCGCGGCTTTGTTGATCGCAATTTTCGCAGGCAACAGTAAGGTCTGCCTAAGAGGGCAATCGGCAGCGGTTTCGCATTACAGTACAAGGAACTAGCAAGATGCGAAGCGGTCTATAATCGGCGAAGTGGCTCGACAGTTCGCGGATTATCGGCCTAGATTTGAATCAGTTTTCAGCGGGAGCGTTGATGGGGCACTACGAGGATTTCAAGCGTTTGCTTGCTGCGATTGAAGCATATCGCGCCGACGCAAGTATTCCCGTTGATGCTGAACAAGTCGACGCCGCTTGCGCACGAATTCTGACCCATGATCCCTTTGATGAAACCGCCATTGAATGGAAACGGATTGCTGAATTTGTGAAGGAGCTCAACGGGGGCGATTGGCCGCCGACCGGTTGATGATCCACCCTGCGCTGCTATCCTCCGGCAATGCCCAACGGAATCGACCAGCTCTATCGGATCGCGATCGAGAAGCTCGCCAAAAGCGCTGATGCCGATATCGAGCATCTCCGCCGCGCAGTGATCCGGGGCGACGGTGTACCCCTTGAACCCGATCCACGCCTTCTCGCCGAGGCGTCCGGTAAAGGCGCGGATTGGGGGGAATATGCGTTTGGCGAACTCCGCGCATTTGGCTTCATTGTGGCAGATGTGGCTAGGTTTGTTTGGTATCGGCCGACGAAGAACGAAATGTGGGAGCGGCAGGCGGTTCTAGCCGGGATCGAGGCTACGGCTATCGTCAGACTGGTCTCGATGGACCTTTCTCCTGCCATCCCTGAAATACAGAGGCGGCTAGAAGCATTCGACCGAACTACGGCTTCCGGCAAAGCGCTCGCCTCACTCCTCGCGCACCAGAAATTGATGGTCAGTGTCGTCGCAGCGACAGGCGAAGTCGCCACGCTCGAGGAATATGCAAGGCGCGCCAGCGTTGCACAGGTCTATGCGCGAGCAGCGACCCTGGAGCTGACGGATATAGAGGGCATGACGACATCTGCCCGAACCATGGTCCAATTGCTTTGTAAGGGCGACGCGCGCGATTGCGCTGCCGCTGCGACTGCCATGCGGATCCACCCCCGGTAGCCCGCCTTTGCGGCTTGAGGTGTGAGCGCTGCTACAAGGGATGCGCGGCCGCGCCGGCATCACTCAGTGGACCAAGCAGCGGGCGCGCGGCCTTCGTACTCCCCGTATACGTCGGCAATCCGCTGACCTGGGGCTCGATGGCCTGAAGGGCGTGATACTGGGCGCTTTTTGGAAAGTCTTTGCGCTCCATCTGCTCGATCAACTTGTGGAGCGCCGGCGCGGTTGAATCGAAGAAGAAGCGGCTCGCTTTCCGTACGCCATCAAGATCACCCGCGCGCGCCGCGACCAGATAGCTGTCCGCAGCTTCAACCAGGAAACCCGTGCGCTCGGCATAGATGTCCGAGAGCCAGAGTAGCCTGAAAAAGGCCTGCGGGATGAACTGCTCGACCAGCTCGGACAAGGTGCTCTGCGGTCCTCCCAAAATGATCGTCGCGAAGGACATCGCCCCGAGAAAGAACGCCTCATCCTCCACTGCATGGCTGCGGACGTCCTTCTCAAGGCTCTCGGCCACCGCCTGCAACCGCGAACCTCCCGCCAATGCCAGACGAAGGGCGCCGATCTCGACGATCGCTCCCAGCGCAAGGCGCCATTCCTCGATCTGTTCTCTCGTGAAGGTCGAAACAACATAGGCACGGCCACGCTTGGTGAGATAGCCCCCGACACCCAGCGACACCAGAAGATGGCGAGCCATCGATAACGACACGCCGGTATGCGCGACAATGTCGTCAGCGGTCATCGACGTACCGGGCGGCAAGTCGCCCAGCATGACCCGCTCACGCAGCTCGATATAGGTCGCGTCAATCTTCGACAGCATGAATTCCCCACGGCCCGCCAGACATGGCGCTTGCCGCTCTCTCCGGGTTTCAACTTAGCATAACGCCTGCAGATTGCAGCAATGCACAGCGCCCTCACTAGCCATTTTCCGCCCCCGATCCTTTTCTCCATTCGTTGCCATTGGGTTCGCCCAGTGGTATGTAAAGTTTGGAGAAGTACGATGGATGAGCAAGATCAGTGGCGATTTGCTGACTTTTCAAAGCGGGCTTATCCTGACGATCCCACCGGTACTGGCGATCCCGATTTTACGAGATCAAACATCCCTGCGTTCGAGCCGAATTCATTAGATCCTGTGGGTGCAGGTGGTCGCTTTGGAGCTTGGATCATCATCCTGGTATCAATCGTTTTTGTCGTCATTGGGGCACTTAGCTGGTAGCCCTTCGGTGCAATTCGACCCTGAGTTTCTCCGTGACACAACCTTCTAGCGTTGATCGCGATCATAGAAGCGCTCGTCAAAGCGTTCATCAGCTCCACCCGGACCTGAACGCCCCTCGTCAAAGTCTCTGCGCCGATCGCCAAAGCGATCGCCATTAGCCTCGTAACGCTCCCTCAAGCTCGTCTCCCCTTCAGCTATGCGAGCACCAATCGAACCATCGGCCGACCCCTCCGTGAGATTGCGCGGGCCTTGCGCGGAGCGCTGCGGCGTTCTGGCCCGGAGGTCTGCTTCACTGAAACTTCCCGATCCAGCAACGTTGCCCGTCAGCGTTCCTCTGTCCGGGATCAGATCGTTGAATGGTGCGACCCTCTGATCGTAATAGTCAGAAATGATCTCGCGCGCGACAAGTTCATAGGCGGCCTGCTCTTGCGGACTGTAGTCGGTGCGAGCAAGGCTGGGAGCAGTGATCCCCAGTTCGGCTGCTTTTTCCTGATAGCGGCTTGCCACGATCTGGCTCATGTCGAAGGCGAGGTTGGTGCCATATCCCTCCCGTGTTGAGGTGCTGTCGGTGAGTGACGTCGCCAGCTCATCAATTTGGGCGATCCGCTGATCGATGCGTCGAATCTCCTCGAGTGCGCGCTCACGTGAGTAAGCGTTCTCGGAATAGCCCTCACTCCGGCTGAAGTTTCCACTTTGCGCATAGCTGCCACTGTCTTGCGTGGCATTTGAACCATTCGAGCGGTTGTCCGATGTCGAGGAATCAAAACCTTGTGCTTCGCTCCGCTCGTTACTCCGATTGACTAGGTCAGAACGCTGGCGGCTACCGCTGATGCCCGCCTGGACACCTCCATTTGCACCCACACTACCCTTGCCTCCAGATCCACCATCGCCACCTCGAGTGCCGGCAACGCTGCCGGACAGCCCAACGCTGCCGCTGCGGCTTGTCTCGAGACGATCAATGTTGGTTTGCTGATCTCCCCTCGACCGCGTGACACGATCGCTTTCGCTGACGGTGTCCCTAGCATCGAGCGACTGATTGTCGAACCGCTGCAGGTTCTCTCCCGAGCGATACCCGGACGAGCTTTCACTTCCGCTGGAGTTGCGCACTCCGCTTGTTTGCCGCGTCGATGCGCGGTCAAGGAAGGCAACCGCGCGCGACCGCTCTTCC